>URRG01000312.1 GCA_900550095.1 uncultured Oscillospiraceae bacterium | reverse complement strand
CTCTTCCCAATGTGTGGTGCTGCGGCGGCACCTGGCTGGCTCCGGACTCCGCCTTGGAATCGGAGGATTATGACACGATCCGCGCTTTAGCCCATGAGGCCTCCGAGCTCTGCCGGTGAGGCTGCACCGATAGGCAAAAGTAAAGGACGCTTTCCCGATTGCGGAAAGCGTCCTTTTATATCTTTATCTCCCCATGTGCCTGCAGATCTCAATTGCATCCACAGACAGCATCGATTTCCCGAAGCTCTTCTTCGGTAAAGCTTGTGCGGCCCACGATCTTTACATTTTCTTCAATTTGAGAGGGCCGGCTGGCTCCAATAAGCACACTGGTGACCTCACCATCCCGCAAAATCCACGAAAGAGCCATCTGCGCCAGAGACTGGTCGCGGGCGGCGGCTATCTCATTAAGGCGGCGGATCTTCTTCAGCTTTTCAGCCGTGACGTCCTTTTCGTGCAGGAAGCGGCCATCTGTCATGATGCGGCTGTCCTCCGGAATACCGTTGAGATATTTGTTTGTGAGAAGTCCCTGGGCCAGAGGGCAGAAGGCAATGAGCCCCACTCCGTTTTCCGCCGCCCAAGGTTTGAGGCCGTCTCTTTCAATGTCCCGCTCAAAGAGGGAATAGTTTCTCTGATTGATAATAAAAGGCGTTTTGAGCTCCCGCAGAATCTTTACGGCGGCCTGTGTCTGCGCTTTATTGTAGTTGGAGATACCCACATACAAGGCCTTGCCGCTGCGGACAATAGCATCCAGAGCCAGCATACTTTCTTCCAGAGGCGTATTTGGATCAGGACGGTGATGGTAAAAGATATCCACATATTCCAGCCCCATCCTTTTCAGGCTTTCATCCAAGCTGGAAATCAGATATTTCCGGGAACCCCAGTCGCCGTAAGGGCCTTCCCACATATCAAAACCGGCTTTTGTGGAGATCACCAGCTGATTTCGATAGGGCTTGAATTCTGTAGCCAGAATGCGGCCAAAATTCTCTTCTGCACTGCCATTGACCGGCCCGTAATTGTTGGCCAAATCAAAATGGGTGATACCATTGTCAAAGGCTGTGCGGCACATAGCTTTCATGGTTTCAAAATTCCCCGTGCTGCCGAAATTATGCCAAAGCCCCAGCGAGACCGCCGGCAGCTTCAGGCCGCTTTGGCCGCAGTATGCGTAGGTCATCTTCTCATACCGTTTTTCATCTGCTGCATATACCATATACATCCGCCTTTCCTTGCAAAATGACCTTCCGGATCGCATCAGCGCATGCTATAACCGGAGCTGAACCCGCCTTTTTCCTGCCGGACTGCAGAGCAAACAGAGGTGTTTAGCAAACACACCTAAGGAGAAACGGCAGAAAAGCCGCTGGAGATATCCCGGGGCCCCCTGCCGTTTTCAAACTCACTTATCCGATCTTGCGGAAGAAGGGATGGTAATCAAGAATTTCCTCGATCTCATCCAAAATCTCCTGCGGCAGTTCAAGGCCGCTGGCCATAAGGTTCCCCTCCACCTGAGAGGGCTTGCTGGCGCCTGTGATCACGCTGCTGATCTGCTTCTTACGGAGAATCCACGCCAGAGCCAGAACAGACATCTTCACATTGCACTTTTCCGCAACCTTGATAAGCTTTTCCACCTTGTCAAGATTTTCCTCGGTCAGGAGCTTATTGATCTGCTTATCCGCCTGATGAGTGGCGCGGGAACCCTCGGGAATGGGCTGTCCCTTTCTATATTTGCCTGTGAGAAGGCCTTGAGACAGAGGCGAGAAGGGCACGATGCCGATGCCGTTTTCCTCGCATATCCCCATGATCTCGTCTTCGATATAGCGGTCCATCATATTATACTGAGGCTGGATCACCGAAAGAGGACGAAGGCCTTTTTCCTTGATGATGCCCAGGGCTTCCGTGATCTGCACAGGGCTCCACTCGCTGACGCCATAATAAAGGATCTTGCCCTGCTGCACCAGATCGCTCAGCGCCTGAAGGGTTTCTTCCAAAGGCGTGTCGGGATCATACCGATGGCAGAAATAAAGATCCAGATAATCGGTCTGCATATTCTTCAGGGAGCGGTCGATCTGCTCAAAAATATGTTTTCTGGAAAGGCCCCTGTCGTTGACGCCGGGCCCCACCGGGAAAAATACCTTGCTGGAAACCACATAGGAGCTTCTCGGGTAATCCTTCAAAGCTTCCCCAAAGAATTTTTCAGAACCGCCTCCATTGTAGCCATCGGCGCAGTCGAAGAAATTGACGCCGCCCTCATAGGCCAGCTTCAGGCATTCCCTGGCGGTTTCCACCGCGGCGCTGTCGCTGAGGTCGGTGAGCCAGCTGCCAAGAGCCACTTCACTCACCTTCAAGCCCCATTTGCCCAATTTACGGTATTTCATGATACCCCTTCTTTCCTTGTTGTTGCAAAATTTCTTCCTATCGGCGGAAGAATCATTCTAATATGATTACTATTCTTATTATACAGTCTTATACTGGTTTTCCCATGTATGGAAACAGTTTTATTTTGTATAAAAGCGACTTTTCTTCTCTTGTAAGCTTCTTTGGGCTGTGCTATGATGATGAAAGGTTTGGGATTTTCTGAGAACCCATATATGATAAAATACATATTTTTAAACGATCAAATTCCCGCTCTTTTGCCTGGAAAAGGAGGTTTTTCATTGTATCTCTGCTATGAGGCAAAATTTCTGCCGAAAATATCCTGTATGAACCGTAATACCACCGGAGAGGGGTGGCTTCTCCCACCCCGTATCAGCTCGGAATACATCTTTTTTCTTATCCGTCAAGGACATATGTATCTGGAGGAGAACGGCTGCCGGTCGGAGCTTTGTCCCGGCGATATGCTGGTGATTTTTCCCGGGAGCACCTATCAGAGTTATCAGGCAGGAGCCTGCGATTACTATTATATCCATCTGGATCCTTCTACCTTTGAGACCTTCGATTGTACCGAGGTAGGTTCCATTCAGCAGATCATCCTGGAGAACAAGCAGCTTTTTTACAGCTGTGACCCCTTCAACAGTGAGCTTTATGAAAAATCTAAGCTCTTTATTCCCAAGGACATGCATATAAGCGACAGTTCCCTTCTCTTTCAGATCGAACGGCAGATGCAGGAAGCCATCGTGGCGGGAAGCTCCCGTGAGCAGCATTATAAGCTTGTCTGCTCCTGCAAATTTCTCGAAATCCTTTCCAGCCTTTCCATCTACTTTTCAGCAGAAACGTTCCATGATGGGGAAAGCCGGGCTTTGATCCACAGCTCGGAGCGTACCCGGAAAATCATCGATTTTCTTTCCGAAGCCTATCCGCAGAAAATCACCGGAGACCGCATCGCCCGGGAAGTGGGAATGAATTTTGATTATTTGAACCGAAGCTTCAAAAAACAGATGGGTGTCACCATCTTTGCGTATCTGAACCGCATCCGTATCAACAAAGCCCGGGAATTGATCATCAACGGTAACCTGCGTCTCTATGAAATCGCGGAAACCTGCGGTTTCTGCGATGAATACCATTTCAGCAAAGCGTTTAAAAAGGAGACGGGCGTTTCCCCCAGCCGGTTTCTGCGCTGCGGAGCAGAAGGGCAGGGCCGAAGGCTGCACGGAGAAAGAGCTGAAGGCGCTGGCTGAAAAGCTG
>URRG01000311.1 GCA_900550095.1 uncultured Oscillospiraceae bacterium | reverse complement strand
TGCAGCCCGCGGCTGATGCTCATAATAGCGGCATACAGGACCCGGGCCTCGCCGGGGTACGCCCGGGCTTTTTCGGAGATATTCTCCAATACGGCCTGTTCCCTGGCTTCGTTGAGGATGGGAAGGCCCTGCCCTTTTTTGATGCGGGCCACTTCTTTGGAGCAGTCCATTCTGTCTTCAAAGAGGGGCAGGAGCCTCCCGTCTATTTCGTCTATTTTTTTCCGGATCTCGTCCAGCGTCATAGGGATACCTCCTCCCGGACCGCCGGTTCATGCTGCTCAGCCGTTTTTTCAGAGGCTGCCGTGGATTTTGCAGGTTTTACAGATTCTGCGGGCCTGGGCCGGAGGCACTCCGGCGGGGCGGAGAGAAGCAGCTCCAGCATGGCCACGGCGGCGGCGCTTTCCGCTACAGGAACAGCTCTGGGCACCACGCAGGGGTCGTGCCTTCCATGGACGGAAAGGAGCGTGTTTTCCCCAGCGGTCAAATCCACGCTTTCCTGCTCCCGGGCGATGGAGGAGGTGGGCTTCAGAGCTATCCGGAAGAGGATGGGCGCGCCCGTAGTGATCCCCCCCAGGATCCCACCCGCGCTGTTTTTCACGATTTTCACGCTTCCGTCTACATAGCGGTAAGGGTCGTTGTTTTCGCTGCCGCGCTTTTGGGCGGCCCCGAAGCCGGAGCCGAATTCCACGCCCTTCACGGCGGGGATACCGAAGAGGATGGAGGAAAGCAGGGATTCCACGCCGCCGAAAAGCGGCCCCCCCAGCCCGCCGGGCATGCCGGTGACAGCGCATTCCACAACGCCGCCCACGCTGTCCAGAGACATGCGGGCCTCTTCTATCACATCCCGCATGGCGTTTTCCTTTTCAGTGTCGATCACAGGGAAATATACGGAGGAAAGGCGCTCCATCAATTCTATTGGAATATCTGTTTCCGGAAAAAGAGAATCCCTTACAGGGCCGATGGAAGCCACATGGCCGGCTATCCGGATGCCCCGGCGGGAAAGGATCTGGCGGCAGACGGCTCCCGCAGCGCATAAGCAGGCGGTCAGCCGGCCGGAAAAATGGCCCCCGCCCCGGATATCGTTATAGCCTGCGTATTTCAGATAGGCTGCGTAATCCGAATGGCCCGGCCTTGGGATCCGCTTCAGGGAGCCGTAATCCTTTGAGCGGGTGTTGGTGTTTTCGATCAGGATGCAAAGGGGCGCGCCGGTGGTGACCCCATCTAAGAGGCCGCTGAGGATCCTGGGAGTATCGGCCTCCTTCCGGGGAGTGGAGCTCTTGTCCCTGCCTGGAGCTCTGCGGCTCATCTGCAGAAGAAGGGCGTCGTTGTCGATAGGCTCCCCCGCCGGGAGCCCGTCCAGCACAAGACCGACGGCGGGGCCGTGGCTTTCGCCGAAAATGGAAAGGCGGAGATTATTTCCCCAGACGGACGCTGCTGCACACATGGGCGTTTCCTCCTAATTCATTATATCGGGTAAAGAAATCCGGGAAGCTTTTCCGGATGCTCTGCGGGTCGGTGATCTCTGTTTTTCCACAGGCGGAGAGGGCTGCGGTGGAAAAAGCCATCACGATCCGGTGGTCGTTCCAGCCCCGGAGTCTTCCGCCGGAAAGGGGCCTTCCTCCCCGTATCCGAAGCCCTCCGGGCAGCTCAGTGACGCTTGCCCCCATGCGGGAGAGCCCCTCGGCCACAGCGGCCAGCCGGTCGCTTTCCTTGATGCGGAGGCGCTCCGCATTGTAAATCAGCGTTTCGCCCTCGGCAGAAGCCCCCGCCACAGCCAGGATGGGCACCAGGTCGGGGATCTGGGAGGCGTCGATTTCAATGCCGCGAAGCTTTCCGGCGGCGGGAGCGCGGCAGCCGAAGAGAGCGTTTCCGCCCTGGCCTGGAAGAGTGTAGGTTTTGGCTCCGAATTGGGTGAGAAGGTCGAAAACGGCCTTGTCACCCTGCAGGGAATTGGCCTTGAGGCCGGAGACGCATACATCCCCGCCGACCGCCCCGGCAGTCAGAAAGAAGGCCGCCTGGGACCAATCGCCTTCCACCAGGTGTTCCCCGGAGGCGTAAACCTGTTTTCCGGGAATTTTCCACCCCGTTTCAGTGGGAAGGATCCGAACGCCGAAGGAGGAGAGGACTTCCAGAGTCATCTCCACATAGGCGGCGCTCTGCAGGGGAGTGGTCAGCCGTATTTCGCTTTCTGCTTCCAGAAGCGGAAGAGCCAGCAGAAGACCTGTGATGAACTGGGAGCTGATATCCCCGGGGAGCTCGTAAAGGCCGGGCGTAAGCCTTCCGGAGATGGAAAAGGGAAGCCCTCCTTTTGTTTCGCAGCGGACCCCGCGGGGGGGAAGAAGCTCTGTATAAAGGCCGATGGGCCTTTGGGGCAGGCGTCCCCTTCCTGTGAACCGGGCCGGGATCCCCAGAGCAGCGGCGATGGGAATGAGAAAACGGAGGGAGGAGCCGCTTTCTCCGCAGTCTATACCCAGCGGACAGCCGGCGGGAGGAGATTGCCCCGGGCCTATGCGTACGCCGTCCTTTTCCTCTCGGATGGAGGCGCCCAGAGTTCTGGCGGCGTTCAGCGTGACGGCGATATCCTCCGATTCCGCCAGGGGATGCACGAAGCATGTCCCTCCCCCGGAAAGAGCGGAGAGGGCGGCGCAGAGGATGACGCGGTGGGCGGCGCTTTTGGAGGGAGGAGCCTGCGTGGTCCCCCGAAGGGAGGCGGGGGTGAGAAGAACGGTTCCTGCCGATGGAGCTTCCATAGGATCACTTCCTGTATAGTTTTGCATATTTTTACCATATATGGCGCCTGGATGTCCGGATGCCCGGACGCCCGGATACCTGGACGCTGAGATGCCGGAATAGCCTGGTTTCCCGCATTTCTGCTCCGCCCGTTTCGGGATATGGGGGCTGTGTTGCTGATCCGCATGCAGGAAACGGCGCGGCATAGGGGCTGCGGACGGCAGAACGCGTCGGAAAACGGGGCGGAGCGATCATTCTTCCGCTTCTATGCCGCAGAAACGGAGGAATTCCTCTCTGTCCATTTCCTGCACGAAGCTTTCGCCTATATCCCGCAGTAGGACGATACGGATAGAAGAACCGGCGCTCTTTTTGTCGGAGGCGGTGGCCTCCACCAAATGCCGCAGATCCGCTTCGTCGGAAACGGGCAGATGGTAGAGTTTTAAGACCCGGGCGATCCGGTCCGCCGTGCCGGGGGCCGTCAGCCCGGCGCGCTCACCGGCCCTGGCGATCATCACCATGCCGATGCCTACGGCCGCCCCGTGGGAAAGCCCCGAGAAGCCGTGCAGCTTTTCCAGGGCGTGGCCCAGGGTATGGCCGAAGTTCAGAAGCATCCGTTCGCCGGTGTCGAATTCGTCGTGTTCTACCACCTGCCGCTTGATATCCACGCAGCTGAAAAGGATATTTTCCAGGTTCCGGGAAACATCCCCCGATTCAAGAAGGGAAAAGAGCTCTTCGCTGCGGATGCAGCCGTATTTGACGACTTCTCCCATGCCGTCTGCAAACCATTTGGGCGGCAGGGTGGAAAGCGTATCCGGGTCGATGAGGACCAGAGCATCGGTATGTACCTGGTGTGTAAGGCTATCCACGAGCAGACCGACATCCGGG
>URRG01000310.1 GCA_900550095.1 uncultured Oscillospiraceae bacterium | reverse complement strand
TTCAGTTTTTCCTCCATGGCGATCTGCTGGGCAAAGGTTTTTTTGATAGTTTCTTAAGCTCCAAATAGTCCAAAAAGCTTCCGCCGTTTTCCAGCTCTTTCAGTTTTTCCTCCATGGCGATCTGCTGGGCAAAGGTTTTTTTGATAGTTTCTTCATATGGTTCCATATTCCCGGAAAACAGCGCCTGAAATGCCGCTTTGTCCTTTTCCCCTGCCGTTACTCCCGAGAAGGTATAAGGACAGAGCGCCAGAATCTTTTCTTCGGTTTCCGTCTCCGGCAGACCTTCGGGATATATCAGGATCCTTCCTGAATCGTCCGCGCCGGCGGCCCAGTCCTCGGGGATCTGCATTTGAAACGATACGCTCCCGTCATAGCTTGTCTGCGCAGTCTCTTTCATGGACACAGGCGGTTCTCCCAATTCCTTTGGAGAGGCCGCCGTTTCT
Source organism: uncultured Oscillospiraceae bacterium (assembly GCA_900550095.1). Taxonomy (GTDB): domain Bacteria; phylum Bacillota; class Clostridia; order Oscillospirales; family Acutalibacteraceae; genus UMGS1264. The sequence continues at coordinate 3,182 of URRG01000310.1, read as the reverse complement.
GCATTCCGCGGGCTGCAGCTGCAGCCGTAAGCAGCGATAAGAAGGGCGGTAGCAGCCTGCAGGATATGCGATACGCAGCGGTTTTTCATAGCGTTCTCCTTTCATTTTTACGGGCTTGGTTTTGGAAAGACTGTTTTGTCCTGCTTGAACTTGGAAACCGCCGCGTCCCATGTAATCCATGTGCTCCGTACATCCCATGCGTCCATGTGTTCCGTGCGCTTCCTGTGCTTTCCGCGTTCCACAGCCTGTGTCTTTTGTACTTTCGAGCTTTCGTGTATCCGCGCAGTCCAGCGGTCTTGTTTATGCCGTATCCCTTGGACATTCCGGCGCACGGCGTCGGATATCCTCCAGAAACAACCGTGTGATCCTGGGCATATAGGTATCCTTTCTGTATACGGCGCAGATATCGGAGATCAGCTCCGGGTGAAGAATGGGGCGGCAAAACAGGGGGCCGCCGGTTTCCCCAAAAATGGAAAGAGGCACGATCCCGATCCCGAACCCGGATCCCGCCAGGCTCAGGATGGTGCGGGAGTCATCCCCCATGCAGAAGATCTCCGGGACCAGGCCTTCCTTCTGGAACACGCTTATGAGAATCTGCTCCCACCGGCGGTAGAGGAGCAGGGGGCGTCCGGCCAGCTCCTGCAGAGAGACGGCCTCTTTCCCAGAACCGCTGAAAAATCCAGGGAGGCCTACCGCGCAGAGGGGTTCTCTTCTGAGAGGGACTACGCTGAGCTCGGAGGCTGCAAAGGGCGTCCGCACGAAGGCCAGCTCCACCTGACGGTTCCGCGCCATTTCCAGAAGCCTGTAGGTATCCGCTTCGCAGAGTTCCAGCCGCACGCCGGGGCGGCTGGAGCAGAATTCCTTCATCCATTGAAAAAGGAAGGAACCGCATATGGAGGAAACCACTCCCAGACGCATGACCCCTGCCGCGCCTGTGCGTAGGTCTTCCATCTCGCTTTTTACAGAAGAGCATACGTCAAGAATGTCCTTGGCGCGGGCGTACAGGATGCGTCCCGCCTCTGTGGGGCGCATCTGCCGCCCCGTCCGGTCGAAAAGAGCTACGCCCAGCTCCCGCTCCAGCGCCTGGATCTGAGCGCTCAGCGGGGGCTGCGACATAAAAAGCGCTTTTGCTGCAGCGGAGACGGAGCCTTTTTCAAGTACGGCGGTAAAATACCGAAGCTGACGCAGTTCCATCGGATCTTCCTCCTTATACGAAAAAAATATAGTTATAGTATAAAAGAAATCTTTTTCATATGCAAGAAAGAATGGTATACTGACAGAGCCAAAGACAGCGGACCGCCGCGTCCATGGAGCCGTTCGGTCAGCTCATACCGGTTCGTACGGCTGCTTAATCGTTTGACTGTTCAGACGTTTGGCCGTTTCGGTTCAGGGTCGTACGCGCGGCTTTGCCTTTTGGAGCGGCCCAAGGGAAGGAAATGTCCGGGCCAGCGCTGGAAGGCTCCGGAATATATGTTGTAGGGAAAGGATGAGGGTATTGTCGTATATTAAGCTGTTTTTTTTGTTTGCCAAGATCGGCGTGATGACGTTCGGAGGCGGGTACGCCATGCTGCCCATTTTGCAGAGGGAGCTGGTGGATACGCGGCATTGGGTCACTGAAGAAGAACTGACGGATTATTTTGCCATAGGTCAGTGCACACCGGGCATCATAGCGGTAAATACGGCCACTTTTATCGGCCATAGGCGGAAGGGAATCCCGGGTGGGATCGTGGCCACCCTGGGAGTGGTGTTCCCTTCGCTGATCATCATCACCATATTAGCGGGATTGATCACCACCTTTGCGGATCTGCCCATTGTGCAGAACGCTTTTGCGGGCATCCGCGTGTGTGTCTGTGTGCTGATCTTCAATGCTGTGGTCAAGCTCTGGAAGGGCGCGGTACGATCTCTGCTTGCGCTGGGGATCTTTGCGGCGGTGGCTGTGGCGGCTTCCTTCCTCAGCATCTCTCCCGCTGTATACGTATTGATTGCGGCGGCCCTGGGCGTGATCCTGGAGGCCCTTCGCGCTATGCCTAAGGAAAGGGGGAAGAAAGCGTGATCTATCTTCTTCTTTTCTGGGAATTTTTCAAAACCGGCCTTTTGGCGGTGGGCGGCGGCCTGGCTACGCTCCCCTTTTTAAGCGATATGGCGGATGCCACGGGCTGGTTCACCCAGAGCCAGCTGGCGGACATGGTGGCCGTTTCTGAATCCACCCCCGGCCCTATGGGCGTAAATATGGCGACCTACGTGGGGTACACCTGCGGCGGCATCCCCGGCGCCGTTGTGGCGACCGTAGGGCTTATCACCCCTTCCATCGTTGTGATCCTGGTAATCGCGGGATTCCTGAAGAGCTTCCGTCATAACCGCTTTGTGAATTCCGTATTTATCTGCCTGCGTCCGGCCTCCACAGGTCTGATCGTAGCTTCCGGCCTTTCGGTGGCCGCTGTCACCTTTTTCGGCGTCTCCGATTTGGCGGCTGTTACGATGGAAGCGGTGAGGGCCTTCGATTGGAAGGCTCTTGTGCTGGCGGCAGTGCTTCTTGTGCTTACCCGGTGGGTCAAACCGACCAAAAAGCTGCACCCTATCGTTTGGATACTCTGTTCCGCCGTGGTGGGCGTAGCGTTCAGCTTCGCCGGAGTGTGAGCGTATTTGGCCGTTAGGTTGTCAGGCTGCCGGGAACAGGGCCGTTTCTGCCATCTTTTCCGTTCCCGAGAGACAGGCGCCTGTTTGCTTCATACTAGCCTTTCTGCGCAAAGCGTCGAGCGTAATGCGAATGATTCGGGCCTGATTGTCTGATTGTATGCTGTACGGCGCCTCCCCGCCGGTTATAGAGTCTCCGGCGGGGCCTTATGTTCTCTGCGGTTCGGAGAAAAAAAGGGGGGGGCTCTGGCTGGGGGAATTTTATCAGGACGCTCGGTCCGGGCGCTTTATAGTTGCCGACACCGGTCTGGGGACTATCCATATCCGCGGCGTCGGCGGCAGGGTACCGGCCTTTGCCGCATCTTGCGGATAGGTTCCTATCAGGGTTCGAACCTTTTCCTGAAATAAAAAACAGCGTTCGTCTATAAGACAAACGCTGTTTTTTATTGGCGGAGAGTCAGGGATTCGAACCCTGGAGACCTTTCGGCCTACAGCATTTCGAGTCATTTCCCGCTTATGCCTTCTGGTGGAAATTAAGCGAATATGGA
>URRG01000309.1 GCA_900550095.1 uncultured Oscillospiraceae bacterium | reverse complement strand
CATACAGTTTCTTGTCCGCAGGCGTCAGGTCGCCTGTCTGGCCCACGATAGCCGCTCCCGTTTTCCCGACGGCCTCAAAGAATTCTTCCCGGCTCAAATCCGTCCGAAAGCCGGCGATAGATTCCAGCTTATCGATGGTTCCTCCCGTATGTCCAAGCCCCCGGCCTGACATTTTCGCCGCCTTCAGCCCCAGGCTGGCAAGGATGGGAATCACAATGAGAGAGGTTTTATCCCCTACTCCTCCCGTGCTGTGCTTATCCACGGTGATCCCTTCCAGAGAAGAAAGCTCCAGCATATCGCCGGATTCCGCCATAGCTATGGTCAGTTCAGCCGTTTCCTTATCTGTCATCCCCTTCAAGCAAACCGCCATCAGCAGGGCGCTGGCCTGGTAATCCGGGATTTCCCCTTTTGTAAAGCCCTCCACAAAGAACCGGAGCTCCTCCCGGCTGAGTTCCAGCCCCCTTTTCTTTTTCAAAAGGATATCATACATCCTCACGGCTCTCACTCCTTTTTTCGCGCGGTCCCATATCCTGCGAAATGAGCTGAAACCGCTCCGGCAGCAGCTCTCCCAAAGTCCGAAGAACGGTCTCTCCCTCTCCTTTCACCAGAAGCACCGGAAAATCATCCCCGCAGAATTCCGCCATCACCTGGCGGCAGACGCCGCAGGGAGGGCAATATTGCCCGGGCTTCTCCCCTTCCGGCCCGCCTGCCACCGCCACGGCGGCAAAAGTCCGCTTTCCGGCTGCAAGGGCCGTGAAAAAGGCTACGCGCTCCGCACAGCAGGAAGGGCCATAGGCGCCGTTCTCAATGTTGCAGCCGGTGTGGATCCGCCCCTCTTCGTCCAGCAGGGCGGCCCCCACCGTCCAGCGGGAATAGGGCGCATAGCTGTTCTCACGGGCCTTCAACGCCGCCCGTGCCAGTTCCGGCGCATAGCGCTCCCAGTCTTTCATAGCTACGCCTCCTTGGGAGAACACTCCAGCGCCTGCGCCAGCTTCACCACACGGCTGGTCCCCAGGCGGTCCGCCCCCAGGGACAAAAAACGTTCCGCATCCTCCAAGCTGGCGATGCCGCCTGCGGCCTTGATTTTGACATGAGGCCCCACGTGCTCCTTAAACAGGCGGATATCCGAAAAAGATGCGCCTCCCGATGAAAAACCGGTGGAGGTCTTGATGAAATCCGCTCCCGATTCCGTTACCACACGGCACATGCGGATCTTTTCCTCTTCCGTGAGCAGGCAGGTTTCCACGATCACCTTGAGGACCGCGCCGCTGCATGCTTCCTTCACCTGCCGGATCTCTTCCAAAACAAGCTCGTCCCGTCCCTCTTTAACAGCCCCCAGGGAAACTACCATATCGATTTCATCCGCTCCGCCGGCCGCAGCTTCCTGCGCCTCGAAGGCCTTTGAAGCAGGGATGCTGTAACCGTTCGGAAAACCCACAACCGTGCAGATGGGCAACCGGCCCTCCACATATTCCCAAGCTCTTTTCACATAACAAGGAGGAATACAGACGCTGGCCGTTTTATACCGTATGCCCTCTTCACACAGTCTGCGGATATCCTCCCAGGTGGCCGTCTGACTCAAAAGAGTGTGATCCACCGCTCGTAAAATGTCCCGGATCTCCATACCTCCGCCGCCTTTCCGCCGGAAAACCGGCGCTTCCTATTTTGTTTTTGTCCTTATTCTTCTGCAATCTCCAGAGCGATCTCCATCATGGTCCGATAGGTCTCCATCTGCTTTTCCACAGGCAGAAAACCCTCCTCGCCGATCCGGTTGGACACCGTGCAGAGCGCCAGAGCCTCTTTTCCCGCCCGGGCCGCATTCATATACAGGGCAGCGGCCTCCATCTCCACGCCGAGAACGCCCATCTTTTTCCATTTGGAGAGATCCTCCATATCGTCGCAATAAAAAATGTCGGAGGAAAGCAGATTTCCCACCCGATACCGGCAGCCTCGTCTCTCCGCCGTTTCCGCTGCCCGGCGGAGAAGCTCCCATCCGGCTATGGGAGCATACGTCCCCGGCAGATGATACTGGGCCGCATAGTTGGAATCGGTGCAGGCTCCCATGCCGATCAGAAGATCTCCCAACCGCAGGGAAGGCTGAAGGCCTCCTACCGTCCCGATCCTGATTACAGCCTTTACATCATATATATGAAACAGTTCATAGGAATAGATGCCGATGGAGGGCATTCCCATGCCGCTTCCCATCACGGAAACACGCTTGCCTTTATATCTGCCTGTAAACCCCAGCATCCCCCGAACGGTATTGAAACACAGGGGGTCTTCCAGATATTCCTCCGCTATGAATTTTGCCCGGAGGGGATCCCCCGGCATCAGGACCGTTCCGGTGATATCCCCGGGCCGAGCGCTGTTATGAGGGGTAGTCGTATTCATTCTGTTTTCTTCCTTTCTGTCCGGTATTTCAGCATCCGGTATTCGTCCCGCTTTCCAGAAGAACAGAGGAAAGGCGGGAGGTTCCCGGCAGATCTTCAAAGGACGCCCCCAGATAGTCCAAGACTGTGGCGCCGATATCCGAGAACGTGGGAAGCGTGCCTAAATCCGTACCCTTTCGCACCCTGGGCCCCGCAATCAGCCAGGGAGTATATTCTCTGGAGTGGTCTGTGGACGGCGTGAGAGGATCGCAGCCGTGATCCGCCGTTATCATCAGAAGATCGTTTTCCCGAAGACCTTTCAGCAGACCGGGCAAGGCGCCGTCGAATTCCTGCAGGGCGGCGGCATAGCCCGCAGGATCGTTTCTGTGGCCGTAAAGGGTATCGAAATCCACCAGGTTCACAAAGCACAGACCGCTGAAATCCCTGTTAAGCAGTTCCAGTGTTTTTCCGATCCCCTCCGTATTTCCCGCCGTGGGGACTGCCTCTGTAATGCCCCTTCCCGCAAAGATATCCTGTATTTTCCCAATGGAAATCACGTCCTTTCCCTCCTGGACCAAACGGTCCAGCATGGTGGGGCCAGGCGGATCGAGAGAAAAGTCATGCCGGTTGGCAGTCCTTTCAAAATGGGGGTATTCCCCCCTGTAAGGCCTGGCGATCACCCGGCCCACGGCATTCTCTCCCGTGAGAAGCCCCCTGGCAGTGCGGCAGGCCCCATAGAGTTCCTCCAAAGGGATATACTCTTCATGAGCGGCAATCTGAAAGACGCTGTCCGCCGAGGTGTATACGATCCATTTTCCGGTGCGCAGCTGTTCTTCTCCGTACTCTCGGATCACATCCGTGCCCGAATACGGTCTGTTGCAGAGGACGCCGCGGCCCGTCCGCTCCGAAAACGCCTTCAAAACAGCGGCGGGAAAACCGTTGGGATAGGTGGGAAGCGGGCTGGATGAAGGAAGGCAGGCGATCTCCCAATGGCCGATGGTAGAATCCTTTCCCCTGGAAATTTCCCGCATCCTCGCAAAAGCGCCCTCGGGCGACGGCGAAGAAGGACGGCAGCAAACTCCTTCTATGTGAAAAAGCCCCAATTTCTGCAGGTTCGGCAGATTTCCTCCCAGCGAAAGAGCGGCCTCAAGGGTATTGCTCCCCTCGTCTCCATATTCGCCTGCATCCGGCATAGCGCCGATTCCAAGACTGTCCAGCACAATCAAGAACACTCGCTTTTCGTTCATAAAAGGAGCACCTCC
>URRG01000308.1 GCA_900550095.1 uncultured Oscillospiraceae bacterium | reverse complement strand
CTTTTTGGAGACGCCCTGCGCGGAAGAGCTCAAATGCATCTTTTATGAGGACGGCAGACTGGTTTTGAAGATCTGCCTGAGCTTTTTGGAGACGCCCTGCGCGGAAGAGCTCAAATGCATCTTTTATGAGGACGGCGAAAGAAACGCGGACGGCTGCCTGCTTCTGCGCTTTCGGGAAATGCCGGACGCGGCTGCGGCGGGAAAAATGCTATCGGATCTTTTCACGGGAGAGGATGAAAATCAGGCAGCTCTGCGGGAGCGTATCCGCACAAGCGTGAGGCATTTATTTGAGCCCAAGCTGAAGGGGAAGCTGATCGCGCCCGAGGAACCGGCGGAGGATTCCAAAAACTCAAAGGCTTCGGGGACTTCCGAGGCTTCTGAGGTTTCTGAGGCTTCTGAGCCTTCTGAGCCTCTGTCGCCGAAGGGGCAGGAAGCGAAAGAGGCGGCTGGGAACGGTCCGCTGCCCAAAACGCCGGGGCCCGAGTCCTTGCCCGGCGGCGCTCTTTGAGATTCCCGGCGCCCTTCCGCAGCCGCGGAAGGAAAAGCGCCGGATAGGAGAATAGAAAGCGAGGGGGCGGAATCCGGGTTTCGGCGGACGCATTTTGCATATGGCGTCTGTTTTTCCTGCCGGGTTCCGTAAGAATATACTATTTGTTATATTTTAGATCATATATACAAAAAGCCTTCCCGCAGGAGCGGGGAGGCTCTTTTTTGTCCGTATACCGCCGCACGGGATATGGTTTTCCGCCCAATGGCCGGGAGACGGGAAACTTGGAGAAATTGGGGGATGGACAGTCCGCACAGGGGCTGAAAAAACTCCTCCTCCGGAAGTCGTGCGGTCATGAAATCATGAAATGATGACATCATGAGGCCATGAAGTCATGCGTCGGAATAACAACGTAGGGACAGATGTCCGCGGATCTCCTCCATGCCTGCTGCCAGCTCTTCCCCGTGGGCGAGGAGCCAGCTTTCACAGGAGGCGGCCCACCGGCGGGTGGCGTTCGTCTGCTCTTCTGAGGGGAAAACGGCTTTCTCCACCCGCTGCATCTGCCCGCGGATACGGCTGAGAAATTCGGGACCGTCCGGCAGGCGAAAGGGAGGAGAAGAGGCCGCTCCGGCGCTTCCCGCCAGAAGGTAGGCTTCCAGCATACGCTCTATGTGTTCGCCGCTCTGCCGGGGCTCCGCATCCTCGTTGCCCAGATCCAGCCACAGCCAGGCGGCATAGGCCAGATCATCCAGGGGGGCTCCTATGGCCGCTGCGTCCCAGTCGATCAGGGCATTAGGGAGCTCCTCTGCGGCGCCTCCCGCAAACAGGAAATTGCAGGGGGAAAGGTCGTTGTGGCAGACGGTGGCTTTTTTGTCTCTTTCGTCTTTTGGATTTTTTTGGGCCGGTTCCCCGCTTTCTGTGTCTTTGTCTTTTATATCTTTTGCGCCTCTTATGGAACAGCCGCCTTCAGGTCTTACGCTTTCCGTGATCCCCGCGGCGCCTGTGTTTCCTGCATTTTCAGTATTTCCAGCGATTTCCGCGCCGCTTTCAGTGTTTTCTCTGTTGCTGCTGTTGCCGCTGTTGCCGCTTTCGCTGTCTTCGCCGGAAGCTCCCGCATTACAGCTGCAGCCGGGGAAATCCAGAAGGGCGTCGTGGCACCGGCGGACGATATTCATGGCGGCTGCTATCTGCTCATCCGTGAACGCTCCCAGGTCCGGAGGGCAGGTCCCCGGCAGAAAGGAGAGGATTTCCCGGTCTTTTTCGTCCTGCCCCAGATAGCGGGGAACGCAGGAGACGCCTTTTTTCTCCAGATGGAGAAGCACAGAGTGGATAAACGGCGAGTTTGCGTTCACCGGCCTGCGGACGGTATCCCCCGCCCGCATTACGCCCTGGGTGACCCTGCCGCCTGAAAGGGGGATCTCCGTCCCTTCCGGGGGCAGGCTGGCGTTGAATTTTTCCATTGAGCGGAAGCCTCCTTTCTGAGCGGGCTATTCCGCCCGGAACATGCGGGCGCAGGCCACGGCGTTTTTCCATCCCCGGAGGAGCTTCTCGCGCCGTTCCGCTTCCATTTTAGGCTCGTAGACCTTATCGATGCGCCAATGGCTTTCGATTTCCGCCGTATCCTTCCAGAAGCCCACGGCCAGGCCCGCCAGATAGGCGGCCCCCAGGGCGGTAGTTTCCCGGATGATGGGCCTGCGCAGGCTCTTCTGCGTGATGTCCGCCTGGAACTGCATGATGATGTCGCTGACGCTGGCGCCGCCGTCCACCTTGATTTCCCGGATGGAAAGGCCCGTGTCCGCCGCCATGGCGTCGATCACATCCTTGGACTGATAGGCGATGGCGTCCAGCGCGGCGCGGATGATGTGGTTCCGGCTGGTCCCCCTTGTGAGGCCGAAAATGCTCCCCCGGGCGTACATGTCCCAGTGCGGAGCCCCCAGCCCGGTAAAGGCGGGAACGAAGTAGACCCCCTCCGTATCCTTGACCTTGCCGCCGAAGTAGTCCGCATCCGGGGCGGAGGCGTAAAACCGCATTTCATCCCGCAGCCACTGGAGGACGGCCCCGCCTACGAAGACGCTTCCTTCCAGGGCGTATGTCGCTTTTCCGTTCAAACCGTAGGCGATGGTGGTGAGAAGGCCGTTTTTGCTCTCAATGGGCGTATCCCCCGTGTTCATAAGGATAAAATTGCCGGTGCCGTAGGTGTTTTTTACGTCTCCTTCGCAAAAGCAGGTCTGGCCGAAGAGGGCGGCCTGCTGGTCCCCGGCTATGCCGCAGATGGGGATCTCGGCTCCGCCGATATTGGTATAGCCGTAGATTTCCGAAGAGCTTTTCACCTCGGGCAGCATGGAGGCGGGGATCCCAAGGGCCTGCAGAATGCGTTCATCCCAGGAAAGGGTGTGGATATTGAAAAGCATGGTGCGGGAGGCGTTGGTATAATCCGTTACGTGGACTTTTCCGCCCGTAAGCTTCCAGATGAGCCAGGTATCCACCGTGCCGAAGAGCAGCCGCCCTTTTTCCGCCTTTTCCCGGGCCCCCTCCACGTTTTCCAGGATCCACAGGATCTTGGTGGCGGAAAAATAGGCGTCGATCAGAAGGCCGGTGGAATGCCGGATGTACTCCGTAAGCTCCGCGTCCTTCATGAGCTCCTCGCAGATCTGCGCCGTGCGGCGGCACTGCCAGACGATGCCGTTGCAGACGGGGAGGCCGGTCTCCTTATCCCATACAATGGTGGTCTCCCGCTGGTTTGTGATGCCGATGCCGGCGATTTGGGCGGGGGAAACGTTCATTTTGGTCAGTGCCTCGATGAGGACGCCGTACTGGGTCACATAGATGTCGGTGGGGTTGTGCTCCACCCATCCGGCCCTGGGGTAGATCTGGGGGAATTCCTTCTGCGCCAGGGACATGATGTTCTGCTCCCGGTCAAAGAGGATGCAGCGGGAGCTGGTGGTTCCCTGGTCCAGGGCCAGTATGTACTTTTTTTCGGGCTGGGCCTGTGCGGGGACGGGATTCGTCGAAAAAGATGCGGTCATGACGGTTCCTCCTTCTGATGCGGTTTCGTGTAACGGGACGCGGCGCTGAGCCCGCGGGAGCGGTTCCCAGGAGAGGGATCGGGAATCTGCTTCCTTGAAAGGGAAGCGGCGCGCCCCGCAGGCAGACGGCGCC
>URRG01000307.1 GCA_900550095.1 uncultured Oscillospiraceae bacterium | reverse complement strand
GAACAAGCTACTCCGCTATCTATTGGGAGACGAGTACGCCCACCTGTTCCACACCAATATGAGCCTCTTTAAGGACGGCAAAAACGCGTTTTATGATCCGGAATCCCCCAACGGCCTGAGCCACATAGCTCTCAATTTTATTGCCGGCATCCTGCACCATATCCAGGGTGTGTGCGCTATCACCAATCCGCTCGTAAACTCTTATAAGAGGCTTGTTCCGGGATATGAGGCTCCCTGCTATATCGCGTGGACGGTAAGCAACCGCAGCGCGCTGATTCGTGTGCCCGCTACCCGCGGCACAGGCACCAGGGTGGAGCTTCGCTCTCCGGATCCCTCCTGCAATCCGTATTTGGTGTTCGCCGTGCTTCTGGCCGCCGGTCTGGAAGGCATCCGGGAAAACAGGATGCCCCCTGAGGCTGTTTCCGCCAATATCTACGATATGTCTGAGAGAGAGAGGAAAGAGCAGGGGATCGAAAACCTGCCCTCTACGCTGAACGAGGCCATCCATTATATGAAGCGGGATCCCTTTATCCGAAAGGCTCTCGGCGACCATGTGTTTGAAAAATACATAGAGGCAAAGACGCACGAATGGCGCGAATATTCCACAAGGGTCTCCCAGTGGGAGATCGAGCGGTACCTGAACAAATTCTGAGCAGGATTTCCGTCTTGCAGAGGCGGCGATCCCGGCGGCTGGAGGAAAGCAAATGAAGTTTTCTAAAATGCAGGGAATCGGGAACGACTATATCTATGTGAACTGTTTCGAAGAAACCGTAAACGATCCTGCGGCACTGGCTGTTCGTCTCAGCGACCGGCATTTCGGCATTGGGTCGGACGGGCTGATCCTTATCCGTCCCACACCCAACGGCGACGCCATGATGGATCTTTACAATGCGGATGGTTCCCGGGCCATGATGTGCGGGAATGGGATTCGATGCGTTGGAAAATATGTATACGAAAAGGGGATCGCCCGGCGGGATGTACTGAGGATCGATACGCTCAGCGGGGTAAAGACGCTTTATCTTACGGTTGAGGACGGGAAAGTCGATTCTGTCAAAGTAGCTATGGGCGAACCGGAATTCATGCCTGAACGTATTCCTGTTGCAGGATATGACGTGCCTGTTTTGGAACAGTCAGTGGAAGTCTGCGGAGAGAGCTTCAAGATCACATGTGTTTCCATGGGGAATCCTCATTGTGTGATTTTTGTAGAGGATGTAAAGCATTTCCCTGTAGAACGAATCGGTTCAGCGCTGGAGCATGCGCCGATGTTCCCGCAGGGGGCGAATATTGAGTTTATCCGCGTGTTGTCGCCTGCGGAGTTGGAAATGCGCGTCTGGGAACGGGGCTCAGGAGAGACCATGGCCTGCGGGACAGGGGCCTGTGCTGCGGCAGCTGCCGCGGCCCTTACCGGCAGAGCGGAGGATCGTGTGACGGTCCATCTTCTTGGGGGCGATCTCTCCATCGAATGGCCTGGAAAAAAAGGAGAGCTTTATATGAGCGGGCCCGCTGAGTTTGTGTTTGAAGGGACGTATCCCGCGGAGTAGAAGACTGGATGGAAAGGACCGGCCGGTTTATTCTCTCAGCAAGAGCATAGCAGCATATGCATATAGAAACGGAAAACAAAAATAAGGAAATGGGAGGCAAATGCAATGAAAAAATGTGAACTCATGTATGAAGGAAAGGCCAAGAAGGTATATGCCACAGAGGATCCGGATTACTGCATCGTAGAATATAAGGACGATGCGACGGCTTTCAACGGCCTGAAAAAGGGCACCATCACCGGAAAAGGCGTTGTAAACAATAAGATGTCCAACTACATGTTCCAGCTTCTGGAAAAGCACGGCGTGAAGACTCATTTTGTGGAAGAGCTCAGTGACCGTGAGACCGTGGTGAAGAAAGTGGATATCGTCCCGCTGGAAGTCATCATCCGCAATAAGGCGGCGGGAAGCATGGCAAAGCGCCTGGGTATGGAAGAGGGAACGGAGCTGAAGACCACCGTTCTGGAGTTTTCCTATAAGGACGACGCTCTCGGCGATCCCATGGTGAATGAATATCATATTCTTGCCGCGGGCTATGCCACCCGCGAGGATATCGATATCATTTCCGCCATGGCCATGAAGGTCAATGAGGTCATGTGCGAGTTTTTCAGAAGCGTCAACGTGGAGCTTATTGATTTTAAGCTGGAATTTGGCCGCTTCCACGGCGAGATCCTGCTGGCGGATGAGATTTCCCCTGACACCTGCCGATTCTGGGATATCAACACCCATGAGAAGCTGGATAAGGACCGTTTCCGCAGGGATATGGGCGGTGTGGAAGAAGCCTATGCGGAGATGATGAAGCGCGTAGGCCTGCAGTAAAGGCCCTCGGAGCGTTTTCCCACAGGCACCAATACAGTCCGGGGATCCCCCGGCTGAAAAGGCCGGAGGAGAAGAGAAGAAACTTCTTCCCTCCGGCTTCTTCTTGCGGATATTTGAAATGGAGAAGGACCCGGCTCAGCGCTTGGTTCCGAAGAATTTACAGAGAACGGAGTCGTTAGTATGTATACTACCTATGAATCCCCTTTGTCGGCCCGGTATGCCGACGCGGAGATGAAATTTCTATTTTCTTCAGACAAAAAATTCAGGACCTGGCGGCGTCTGTGGATCGCCCTGGCCCAAGCGGAAAAAGAGCTGGGGCTTCCCATCCAACAGGAGCAGATCGATGAGATGATCGCTTTCCAGGACGACGTCAACTATGAGGTGGCGGAAGCCAGGGAAAAGGTCGTGCGGCACGATGTGATGTCCCATGTGTATGCTTACGGGGAGCAGTGCCCCAAAGCCAGGCCTATTATCCATTTGGGGGCCACCTCCTGCTATGTGGGGGATAATACGGATGTGATCGTCATGACGGATGCGCTCCGTCTCGTTCAGAAAAAGCTGGTGCTGGTCATCCGCGCTCTTTCCCGTTTCGCTATGGAGCACAAAGAGCTTCCAACTCTGGCTTTTACCCATTTTCAGCCTGCCCAGCCCACCACTGTGGGAAAGAGAGCCTGCCTCTGGATCCAGGATCTTCTGATGGATTTGGAGGATGTGGAATATCAGCTTTCCAAGGCGAAGCTTCTGGGCTCCAAGGGCACTACAGGCACCCAGGCAAGTTTTTTGGAGCTGTTCGACGGCGATCATGAAAAGGTGAAGAAGCTGGAGCAGCTCATAGCGGAAAAGATGGGGTATAAGGCCTGCTTCCCTGTGTCGGGGCAGACTTATTCCAGAAAGCTCGACAGCCAGATTTTGGCCGTTCTCAGCGGCATAGCCCAGAGCGCTGCCAAGTTTTCCAATGATATCCGCCTTTTGCAGCATCTGAAGGAGGTAGAGGAGCCCTTTGAAAAAAACCAGATCGGTTCCTCCGCCATGGCGTATAAACGGAATCCCATGCGGTCAGAGCGCATAGCGTCCCTGGCGCGCTACGTGATCGTAGACAGCCTGAATCCGGCGGTTACGGCGGCTACCCAGTGGTTTGAGAGGACTTTGGACGATTCAGCCAACAAGCGTATCAGCGTTCCCGAGGCTTTCCTGGCGGTGGACGGCATCCTGGATTTGTACTTAAACGTGGTGGACGGCCTGGTGGTGTACCCCAAGGTGATCCATCAGCATATGCTCCGGGAGCTGCCCTTTATGG
>URRG01000306.1 GCA_900550095.1 uncultured Oscillospiraceae bacterium | reverse complement strand
TGCTTCACATAATGTGCTATGCTTTTTGAGACCCAAAACTTTTCAACCGCGTCATGCAGGTGGATACCATGAAGCGCAAGCAGTTTGTAAAGGGCATGGAGCAGATCGCCCAAGAGGGCGCTATCCAGATCTTCCAGGAGCTGGGCGGCGGCATGGAGGAAGTGATCGTGGGCGTCGTTGGTACTCTGCAGTTTGATGTTCTGGAATATCGCCTCAAAAGCGAATACAATGTGGATATCCGCATGGAGGGCCTCCCTTATGAATACATCCGCTGGATCGAAAACAAAGAGGAGGATTTTGACCCGAAAAAGCTGAATCTTACCTCCGATACCAGGCGCATCCAGGATTTAAAAGGAAATTATCTTTTGATTTTTGCCAACGAGTGGAGCATACGCTGGGCGGAAGAACATAACCCCCAGCTGAAGCTGGCGGAGTTCGGCAGATGGTAAGCGCAGACAAAAAGGGAAACGGCAGAAGCCCGTTTCCCTTTTCCTGCGATAATAAGCGGTACCATACGCTTCATTACCATTTGCAAGAACTCTTTCCCTGCCGGGTGGGAAAGGCCGTGATCGACGCCGGCTTTACCTGTCCCAATGTGGACGGTACAAAAGGCCGGGGCGGCTGCATCTACTGCCGCCAAGGAGGCGGGGAATTTACGGGAAGCGCCCTTCTCTCCCCTTCTGAGCAGATCCGCCGGGAACTACAGAGGATTCGGGAAAAGCGGCCGGAAGCCATGTGTATTGCTTATTTTCAGTCTCATACCAACACGTATGCCCCCTCTTCCCGGCTGCGCGTTCTCTATGAGGAGGCCCTTTCCGTGCCGGGGGTATGCGGCCTCAGCATTGCCACCCGGGCCGATTGTCTGCCCGCGGATGTGCTGGATCTGCTGGAAGAACTTTCTCACAGAACATATCTGACGGTGGAGCTGGGCCTGCAAACCGTCCACGATAAGACGGCGGAAGTCATTCGCCGAGGGCACACCTTTTCAGATTTTCTTGCGGGTTATACTGCCCTGCAGAAGAGAGGCATCCGTACCTGCATCCATCTGATCGACGGCCTTCCCGGGGAAACAGCCGAAGACATGCTGAAAAGCGCCCAAATGGTGGGAAAGCTCCGTCCCCAGGGGATAAAGCTTCACCTCCTGCACGTTCTGGAAGGCACGGACTTGGCTGCGCTTTGGCGGCAGGGAAATCTGCTGCCTATGGAAAAGGAAGCATACATCCGCCTGGTCTGCTCCCAACTGGAGGTTTTCCCTCCGGAGACCGTTATCGAACGCCTCACAGGGGACGGCTCCCGGGAGCATCTTCTGGCCCCTCTCTGGAGCCTTGATAAAATCTCTGTTTTAGGCGGCATCGACAAGGAGCTTCAGAACCGGGATTCCTGGCAGGGAAAGCTGTTTTTATAGTATATTTTCTTTTGCTTGTGCCTTTTCCCGGGGCCCTATAGGATATTCCGGATTTTATGCGCCGCAGAAAAAGGGCCTGTATCCCATAAGGATGCAGGCCCTTTCGGCATATTCTGCAGAGAGCGGACGCTCAGCCCTTCAGGCCATGCTCCTGCCTTTCCATGTTTTCCACCACCACGTCGAAGATATCGCCCACAGATGCGCAGTATTCCAGCACCTTCCAAGGCGTATTGGTGTGAAAATGGATCTTGATCAGCTCGTCGTCTCCGGCGGCGATCAGGCAGTCCCCTTCAATGTTGTTCTGGATGTAATCATGGATCGTATCCTCTGATAGATTCTCACCGTCGATCAGAAGCTGTGTGTCGAAACGGTATTCCAGCATACAATTATTCTCCTTTCTTAATATTGGTTTTATGTTTCTCCTATATCTCTGCGCTATTCAGGTTTCCGCCCCAAATACAGATCTATGGAGTCATATACGTGCATGCAGTTTCCATATTCCGAAATGGCCCTAAATATGTCTTTGTAAAAAGCCTTCTTCACATCCGGTTCCATGGCCCTGTGGTCGGAGTAGGTGTCGAGAAGCGCCAGATATGCATCTGCCGTGAATTCTCTTATTCTGTGGAAGAGATGAAATTCTGTATCCACAAAGCCATACCGCTCCATAGTCTCTTGAAGCCTTTGGTATCTCTTTGCCTCATATTCCTCGCGGAATTTTGCCGAATCGGGTCTATATTTTCGGTATATCTTCTGAATTTCCCGGTGAAGAGGATCCGATTCGCGGGCGGCATAGGGGCGGTTCCAAAAAAGGGCCAAGGCCCCGCCTTTTTTCAGCAGGCGAAACGCCTTGGGATACCCTTCGGCCTCTGGAATCCAATGGAAGGCCGTTGCCGCATAGATAAGATCGAAGCTTTTTTCCGCTCCCTCATACTCTTCAAAGGAACTGATATGAAGGGAAAAATTTGGAAATCCGGAAAACTTTTCACAGACTCTCTCTGCCATGGAAGGAGAAAGCTCCACCGCCTCCAAGGAGCAGCCCGTCTGAAGAAAAGGGGCAGACGCCTGACCGGTGCCGATCCCTATTTCCAGCGCGTTCTTCTCCGCATCCAAAGGCCTGTAAGCCAGGACAGCGGAAAAGAGATTCCCCGGATACGATGGGCGCAGCGCCTCATAATTTCCGACATCTTCTCCAAAAGTCAGCCGCAGATCCTTTTTCATAGGCTCAAATCCCTCCTTATCTCTCGGAAAATCCAAAACAAAGAAGGAAACCGCCAGTGTAAAAACCTTTGGTTTCCTCCCTATCTGCCGTATTACAGCTTCATCAGGCCGTTTCTTTCTCAAACCCCAACCGCTTTATCCTTGTTCAGCTTCAAAATATGACGGACAGACTTCAACACCGTCGGAAGGACAGCCGTATATGCCACAGCGGTAACAATACCGGCGGCAATGCGGAACGGCAGCGCCCCAAACACATACGGTACAGAAAAATACCCGTAAATCACACTGTCGAGATACATGGCAGCGGTATTCAGCGCCGTTACCAGCAGAGCGCTGCAGACAGTGATGAAGATCATCTGCCGGTATGAATACCGGAATCCTTTGTACTTCGCGTAGAGGCCCACTAAAAGGCCGCTGGCCGCATGGGGAAAAACCCATAAAACCGTGGTGGCGGTTACGCCAAAGGTGAGCATCTGGTTCAGAAGGCTCCCCAGCCCACCGATGATCAACCCGTCTATAGGGCCGAACAGGAGCGAACCCACCAAAATCGGCAGCGCCTCCAGCGTGACTTTCATGTTGCCCATGGAAATCACCAGAAAACTGAGAGCAACATACATGGCCATCAGCATGGCATCGACGACAATTTGCAGAACTCTGTTCATAGAACCGCTTCCTTTCGTGACATGCGCCACAAAAGAAACAATATTCTTTTGTTGGCAGCGGACGCGGGAACACACCGCAAGCCGCGAAGGCTTTTCGTCCGCCGGCAACTTCCCATCCGGCGGCACTTTACGCGTATTCCCTACTCTGACAATACTGATTATACCAAGTCTTCCTGCATTTGTACAGCATTATTTGCAGCCGCTTCTCCAGCTTTGGCAGATAATCGCTCCTCCTGTAAAGAAATGGAGCCTTTCCGCCCTTTTGCAAATTCTGTTCCCTCATACATTTTCTCAAATTTCTTTTTGTAGGCGTCATAGAAAAAAACGTCAATGATAATGCCTACCCGTTCTCCATACAGCCTTGTGTAGTCGAGGAGATG
>URRG01000305.1 GCA_900550095.1 uncultured Oscillospiraceae bacterium | reverse complement strand
TATTTCCTCTTTTTTCGCAAAACATAAAAAAGCATGTGCTGTGTCTGATGGATCGCCGGGGCGCCTCCGAAAACGGAGAGAAAAGCTGCTTTTTGCGGGGGACGCAATCTTCGCTGCGTCCCTGAAATGAAGAGAAAACCTTTGCATGCTTCGCCTGCTTATTACACCATTATAGCACAGGAAATTCTGTTTACAAGAAAAGGAAAAACAAAACTCCCCTTCACCCGGGAATTTCAAGAGAGAAGGGGAGCCGCCGGTTCTGTACGGTCTTAAACTGCAACCGCACAGGCGTTATTCCACGAACCGATACAACTCGGACCCCTGCGCTTTCAGCAGCTCTCTTTTCAGCGCTGCCCTGAGGCAGGCCGGCTGATCTGCAGACGGCCGGACATCGCCGCCGCAGCGCGTCGTTTTTGGGATGGTCCATACCGGCGCTGGGAAGGCCGGATCTTCTTTCCTGCGGGGAATAAGATGCCAGTGCATATGGGTGGAACTGCCGCTTCCAATCAGCTCATAGTTTAATTTGAAAGGGTGAAAAGCCCGGAAAACGGCTTCCGCTACCTGCGCCATGTCCCGTAGGAACGCCTGCCGGAAAGCGGGATCGAGCTCATGAAGCTCCTGAGCGCAAACTTTGCAGATAAAAACGGTATATCCACAAAAAAAGCTGGAAATCACCGATCACTACATAACCTGTTTCTGTTTCACAGACAAAATAAGGGTTCCTGTTTTCCTTTATTTCCTGTATGCGAGAGCAGGCGAGGCATTCCATACAGGTTCCTCCTTTTTGTTTGGTTTGAGACTGTTATACGCGGTACAGAGTCTATCGAAACCGGGAGGATGGCTCAAGAAACAGGCTGAACAGGCTGCTCTGGGCCTTCCGCATTTTGGGGGCGGACGACCACGGCTTTTGTCTTCCATTTTCCGCGCTTGTAGCTGACAAAGGCGATGATGACACCCAGAAGCCAGCCAGCGGCATAGGAAAAATAGATGCTGTCTCTGCCAAGAGTAGCTGCCAGGATATACGCTACTGGTATGCGGGCAAGCCAGAGGGAAACGAAGGAGGAAACCATGGGGATTATCATTTCTCCCGCTCCCCGCAGGACAGCTGTGTATATAAACTGGATTCCCAGAAGCGCATAGAAGGGGAGGACGGAACGCAGATACACTTCTCCAGCCGCAATGACCTCCGGGTTCTGGTTGAACATCTGCATAAGGAAGCCGCCGAAGGGATAAATCCCAAAGCCCAGCACCAGGCTGCAGACTATAGCCAGTACCAGCCCGGCGCGGGTCCCGTGCTTTACCCGGTCCATTCTGGAGGCGCCCACGTTCTGACCCGTGTATGTAGTCATAGCGGTGGCGAAGCTTTGTATGGGCATAAACGCAAAGGAATCGATTTTGTTTGCTCCGCTGAAGCCCGCCATAAACAGGGAGCCGTAGCCGTTCACGAGCGCCTGCATGGTCATGATGCCGATGGAAAAAAGCATCTGCTGCAGGCCGGAAGGGATCCCCAGCTTCATAGCCCTGAAAAAGAAATCCTTTTTAAAACGAAACTGTAAAAGGCGGATCTCAAGGAACGCATAGTGCCGCTTCAGATACCAGATGCCGAAGAGCCACGAAGCGATCTGAGCGATGATAGTGGCCAGGGCTACGCCCAGAACGCCCATTTCCATGGCGGCGGTAAAGAGCAGATCCAGAACAATGTTGATGATGGTGGCTATGAGCAGAAAGAGAAGAGATGTGCGGCTGTCACCGAAGCCCTGCAAAATGCCCGCATTCAGGTTGAAGCCCAGATTTCCGATAATACCGATAAAGATAACGATCATATATGTCCGGGCCATTTCCAGCGTTCCGTCGTCGGGAACCTGCATAAGACGTAAAAGCGGGTCGCTCAAGAGGACGCCCACAATGGTCAGCGGAACACTGGCCGCTATCAAGGCGGTATACATAGTATTTACCGTGTGCCGGATGCTCTCAAAATCCTTGGCGCCGTAAAACTGGGAGATCATGACGGTGGCGCCCATGCCGATCCCCATGAAGAGAGAGCTCAGGCCGAAGATAATAGGGAAACCCGTGCTGACGGCGGCAAGGGCTTTTTCCCCCACCACGTTGCCCACTACGATGCTGTCCACCATGTTATAGAGCTGCTGAAATATATTTCCCACCAGAAGCGGGAGGGAAAAGATCAGGATCAGCTTATAAGGGTTCCCCGACGTCATGTCCATAACGCCCGAATGTAGTTTTTTCACTAATCATGCTCCTTTTTTCTGACTTCTCCGCCGTCTGCCGGGCGGCCCAGGCAAAACAAAATAAGGGCTCCGGCGCCGGTGGGAATCCCGCCTTGCCGGAATCAGCCCTTATCGTTCCTTCAGCGGCCCCGGCGCAGTCTTTTTCTGCCGGGGCTGTGTTTACTATTCACACTGAGTGGCCTTCGTCGGAAAATCACTTCTTTTCTGAGATTTCAAGCGCCGCTTTGATGACTTCCACGCTTCCGTCGATTCCAAACAGGGAGGAATTCACCACCAGATCGTAGTTGCTCATATCCAGCCACTTTTTGTTGCTGTAAAAATTATAATAGTTGGCGCGCTGTTTATCCTTCTTCTGCAGAAGATCGTCGGCTTTTGTAGCGGGATCCCCGTATTCTTCTACGATCCGTTTCACGCGGTCTTCATGTTCCGCGCGGATGAAGACATGGAAGCAATGGGGATGTTCCCGAAGGATATAGTCCGCACAGCGGCCTACTACCACGCAGGGGCCTTCCAGAGCGGCATGTTTTATAATGTCGGATTGGATCATGAACAGGCGGTCGTTTATCGGCATATCGGATACCGTTGAAAAATGGCTCCCGAAATTATACGTACCCATCACGAGGGAGTATAAAAGACTGCTGGTGGCTTTTTCGTCGGCTTTTTCAAAGATTTCCTGGCTGAGGCCGCTCTTTTTCGCGGCCATGGCGATCAGTTCCTTGTCATAAAAGGGAATATTCAGGGATTCCGCCAGTTTTTTTCCGATAGTCCTGCCGCCGCTTCCGTATTGGCGCGCGATTGTGATAACAGATTGCAGCATACTGTGTCCTCTCCCTTCGTTTCTGAAATAAATAAAATAAACAACAAACTCACATCCGTTTATTAAACCAATCTATTTATTATAAATGTACATCTTTTTATGGAAAATGTCAATAAAAAATGGAGGCTCCTTTCCTGGTCTTTCTTATTCTGCAGGGGGAAGACCGTCCGGCTGCCGCGCGCTGCGGCGTCAGAGAGGCCCTGCGCCGCAGGAATTTTTCAGGAACCGGTATTCCGCTGCTCAAGACTGTGCTATACTTATAGTACAACTGCCGCAGACATAGAACCGTTATACGGCCCCGGGCGGGAAAGTACGCTGGAACCGCAGGAAAACCCGCGCCGGATCATAGAGAAAAGGAGCCTTGCAATATGAAAACAGCCAGACAGCTTACGGATCTGATCGGAAACACCCCTCTTTTGG
Source organism: uncultured Oscillospiraceae bacterium (assembly GCA_900550095.1). GTDB lineage: Bacteria > Bacillota > Clostridia > Oscillospirales > Acutalibacteraceae > UMGS1264. The sequence continues at coordinate 199 of URRG01000305.1, read as the reverse complement.
AACTGAACCGCTACGGGGCCGGAAAAGGCCTGGCGGAGGGATGCCTTTTAGGCAAGCTGGAATGCTTCAATCCCCTTTCCTCCGCAAAGGACAGGGTAGCCCTCGCCCTGCTTGACGACGCAGAAAAGCGGGGCGTTATCCATGAGGGGGCCACCATCATAGAGCCTACCAGCGGCAATACGGGGGTGGGGCTGGCGTT
>URRG01000304.1 GCA_900550095.1 uncultured Oscillospiraceae bacterium | reverse complement strand
TGCTTTTTCATAGGGTACCGAATGGGCCGCATGGAGTGTGCGGCCTCCTTATTCCTCAAAAGAGACGGTAAAGGAGCCGTTTTCCACTGCGGCGTTTGCGAGCGTTTGAAGAAGGGATTTCCCGTAGGTGCCGAGCGTTTCCTTCAGGGAGGATACGTCCTTCAGGATGAGATGGGTGGGCTCGGAGGACTGGAGCAGAAGGGAATAGAGATCTTCCAGTGTTTCCCCGTAGTACTCCGGGAAGGACAATGATTCGGCCAGGCGTGCGTGGGCCTCCTCTATGTTGGCCATACGGCTTGCGTATACTATGACGGTTTTCATACAGACTTCCTCCGTTTCACTATATTCCGGGCGTATCCCCAAGATATGCCGGTCTGCTCCCGCTCGTGGGCGCGCGGTCCTCACGCAGAGGGGCGGGAAGAGGTTCAAAACGGCAGAGCTTTGCGCTGTTTGCCGCTTTTGTTTATACAATCTTAGTATAGCACGGATGTCCTTTATGGAAAAGGTATCTTTCTTGAAAGAAAAACATGAATTTTTTGTGAATTTAATTAAAAACTCATACCAGGATCTGTGCGGCCTGTAGTTTGCAATTTGCTGAAAATGCGGTATACTGTAAAATTGTAAAATACAGAAAGAGGGCCTCCGGCAGGTAGAAGCCGGAAAGGCCGGTGAAAAGGAGTTGTCAGTATGCATCTGCAGATCGAAGACAGAAGGAAGCTTTCCTCTGTGAATTCTATGATTTACGGCCAGTTTATCGAGCATTTCCACAGGCAGATTTATGGCGGGGTATACGACCCGGGCCACCCGGCGGCCGACGGGGAGGGCTTCCGCACAGACGTGCTGGAGGCCATGCGGAAGATCAAGGTCCCCGTACTGCGCTGGCCGGGCGGGTGCTTTGTCTCCGCATATCACTGGAAGGACGGCGTGGGGAAGAACCGTACGCCCATGTTCGACAAGGCCTGGCGCGTGAAGGAGCCCAACACCTTCGGAACGGACGAATACATCCGGCTCTGCCGGAAAATCGGCTGTGAGCCCTATATCTGCACCAATGCGGGTTCGGGAACAGCGGAGGAAATGAGCGACTGGGTGGAATACTGCAATCTGAAGGAGCAGGGGAGATATTCCTATTGGAGAAAGGAAAACGGCTTTGAAGAGCCTCACAGAGTAAAATACTGGAGCATCGGGAACGAGAATTACGGCTCCTGGGAGATCGGGGCCAAAACTGCGGGAGAGTGGGGACGGCTCGTGACGGAAAGCGCCAAGATGATGAAGCGCACAGATCCTTCCATAGAGCTTTCGGCGGCTGCTCTCACCGACATGGACTGGAACATGGAGATCCTGAAAAACTGCGGGGAGCGTCTCTCCTGGATCAGTCTGCACGGATACTGGGATTTCCATGAAGGAAAAAACGAGCTGGCGGGCTACGAAGCCTGCATGGCGTACACCCAAGGCCTGGATAGGCCCGTCCGGCAGGTAAAGGGGCTTCTGACAGCTCTGGGCCTGGAAGACAGGATCAAGATCGCCTACGACGAGTGGAACCTGCGGGCGTGGTACCATCCCAACATCATGGATCTCTACCAGGGCCTCAGGCCGGAGGAGTATCTTTACCCAAGGAACGAAAACGACGTGAATTCCCAATACACCATGGCGGACGCGGTCTTTACGGCCTGTTTCCTGAATATGTGCATCCGCAACAGCGATGCGGTGGGAATGGCAAATTTCTCCCCTGTGGTGAATACGAGAGGCATGATCTATGCGGGGGCGGAGGGGATGGTCCTGCGCAGCACCTATCACGTGTTCGACGCTTATGTGAACGGCATGGAAAACGTCCTTATCGATTCCTGGGAGACGGGGGAAGGGGACCGTTTCCAGGTTATGGGAAACCGGGGCCCCGCATTGGTGGATACGCTGGATACGGCCGCCACCGCCAGCGAAGACGGAAGCCGTATAGCCGTAGCCGCTGTGAACAAGCACCCGGAGGAGTCAAGGAGCTTTTCCGTTTCCCTGAGCTGTCAGCCCAGGGAATACCGGCTGGTCACGGTAAACGGACCTTCCAAGGACAGTTTCAACGATCTTTCCCGGACCGATGTGACAAAGAGGGAGAGCGCGTGGCAGACCGCCCAGGGCCGGGAGCTTTCCGTTTCCCTGGAGCCTCATTCCGTGAATATCCTGCAGATCCGTATGTGACGTATGTGACGTGTGCGGCGCGTATGGCGCATTTGTCGTGTATCCGTGGGCGCCGCGCACGACGCGCTGCATGCAGCCCGGGCGGAGAGAAGGCCCCTTTAAAATCCTGTTCCATATAAAACCTGAAAGGCCCCGGCAGGGGAATATCTGAGAAAAGCCCGCTCCATGAAGGAGCGGGCTTTTTCGGACACGCAGGATTCGGCAAAGCTTCTGCCGGGCGGGGACGCCTGCCGGCAGGTTTCCCTTTACAGGGAAGGAGGCCCCGCCGGTTTGGGCCGACGGGAAAGCAGCCGGGGAAAAAAGGGGGCCTTGAGTTTGCCCTCTTTGGCCGGAATCGGCCGGAAAGCAGGGTTACGCCTTGGGCGCTCCCGTGACCAGCTCAGGAGCCTTTTCCAGCAGCAGGCTCAGGGCCTCCTTATCCGCTATCACCGCGGCGTCGGGGTGAAGCTGCAGGATGGAGGCGGGGACCTGCGGACGGATGGGGCCCGCGGCCATTTCCAGAAGGATGCGGGCCTTGGCCTCCCCGGAAGCGATCAGCAGGATCTTTCCGGCGGCCATGATCGTCCCGATGCCCATGGTATAGGCGTGGGTGGGAACGTCTTCCTTTCTGCTGAAGAAACGGGAATTGGCGTCCACGGTCTGTTCCGTCAGTTCCACACAGTGGGTGCGCTTTGGGAAGGAACCGGCGGGTTCGTTAAAGCCGATATGCCCGTTGTGGCCGATCCCAAGAAGCTGCAGGTCGATCCCGCCCAGAGAAGCGATCACATCCTCATACCGGCTGCATTCTCCCTCCATATCCCGGTTCATTCCGTCCGGGATATGGGTGCTGCCGGGCCGGATGTTGATATGGCGGAAGAAGTTTTCCCGCATGAAATAGGCGTAGCTTTGGCCGTTGTCCTCGGAAAGCCCGCAGTATTCATCCAGATTGACGGCCCGGCAGGCGGAGAAATCCACATCCCCCGCCTCATAGAGCTCGATGAGGCGCCTGTAGGTCCCCAGCGGGCTCGACCCCGTGGCAAGGCCCAGAACGCTCTCCGGCTTGAGGATCACCTGGGCCGCGATCAGATTCGCGGTTTTCCGGCTCAGGTCCTCATAGTCCTTTGCATAGATAATTTTCATAGGTCAGCTCCTCCTGTATACGATCCTTCCGCCGATGAGAACATACACCGGCCGGAAGGAAGAATCCGTTATCAAAAGATCTGCCTGCAGGCCCGGCGCGATCCGCCCGGCCTCCGACTCCAGCCCCACCGACCGGGCCGGGTTGACGGTGGCGGCCAGCACGGCCTCCTCTGGGGGGATGCCGAAGGAAACGGCCCGCCGCAGGCATTCCCCAAGACTGACGGCGCTTCCCGCGATGGTGCCGTCTTCCAGGGCGGCCTTCCCGTCCCGGACGAAAACCCTCTGGCCGCCCAGGGTATATTCCCCGTTTGGAAGGCCTCCCGCCCGCATGCAGTCGCTGATGAGGCAGATGCGCTCGGGGCCGAACCAGCGGAAGG
>URRG01000303.1 GCA_900550095.1 uncultured Oscillospiraceae bacterium | reverse complement strand
TATATTCTCACAGGCAAAGACTTTCTCTTGAAGTGCCTGATCTGCTCGAAGCGCATCACGACGATGAACAAGATATACCCTTTCACAGAGGCCGGAAAGAAAAACTGCATCCTCTGCTGCCACGTTTCCTCCACCCACTACCACTGCAGTCCGATCCTTATAAAAAGCTCCGTCACAGGTAGCGCAGTAGGAAACACCAAGGCCGCTCAGATCATCCTCTCCCGGGATATCCAGCTTCCGGTGCTCTGCCCCAAATGCAAGGATCAGGGCTTTCGCCTGATATTCATGCTTTTTTGTACGAATCGTCTTGATCTCTCCGGAAATATTTTCTAGGGAAAGAATCTTCTCTCGCTGCGGTTCCAATCCCAGCTTCCGGGCATGTGCCCCAAAGGCTTCTCCGAGATCCATGCCCGATATCCCCGGCATTCCCGGATAATTATCCACCGCATAGGTAGCTGTGACCTGGCCTCCCGGTGCAAAGTTTTTATCGATCCATATGGTATTTAACCTGGCCCTGGACGCATAGATCGCTGCCGTGATCCCTGCCGGACCTCCGCCTAAAATTGCAAGATCATAAATATCACTCATGTTATTTCTCCATTTTTGTATATTTCCGCTCACATAATATCATAGATTCCGTAATTTTCCAATATGATAGAACAAAGCGCCACTCTGAAAGGACGTTACTGTTTGCTTCGAGACCATCAGCACTCTCCACATGGTATATGTCTGTAAACAGTAATGAAAGACTGTCTTATGTCTCTTAAAATCAGGAAAAATAAATCTCCTATTATCATCACTCTGCTTCTTATCCTGGCACTTCTCACCGGCCTTACTGCCGGTTATTTTTCCACTCACGGGATCACAGAAAACGGAAAATTCGAAGCCTTTTCCGGAAAAGTTTTTCAAAATGAAGTTTCCGGCAGCACCCTTACCCTCCATTATACCCTGGCACATCCGGAAAAACAGGGTATCCGGCGAAAAAAAGCTTCTCTTGGCACTGTCCCCACAGATATGAAAAATACATACCAGATCTGCAGCCAGTACGAAAAAAAACTGAAATCCTTCCGCTACAGCCGCCTTTCCACGGAAAATCAGCTGACGCTGGACTCCATGCTTCTCTATTACCACACGGAAAAATCACTGGGCGACAATTATCTGCTTCAGGAGCCTCTTGGCCCAAGTCTTGGTATTCAGGCTCAGCTTCCGGTTCTTCTGGCGGAATATGCCTTTTATGAAGATCGTGATATCACCGACTATCTCACTCTTCTCACCACCATCCGCCCATACTTTCGGAGCATCCTGGAATTTGAGAAAAAGAAATCCGAAGCAGGTTTCTTTATGAGCGATACTACCCTAGACCGGGTCCTGGCACAATGCAGCGCTTTTATACAGGATCCCGACAGCAACTATATGCTAGATATCTTTCAGAAAAAACTCTCTGATCTTGGAAAACTTTCCACTTCAGAGCAAAACGCTCTGGTTCTAACTCACCAAAATCTTATGAAAACAGAAGTCATCCCAGCCTATCAGGAACTTATGACCGGTCTGGAAGCTTTGCGTGGCACAGGAAAAAACACTCGTGGCCTGACTTATTTCAAAGGAGGAAAAGCCTACTATCTCTATCTTCTTCAGAGTCAGACCGGCTCTTACGTTCCTGTAAAGCAAATGGAAAAACGACTCTCCGGACAGCTTTCCGACGAGATCGGCATCGCAGGAACCATACTTCGACAAAACCCGGAGCTTCTGACTACTCTCAGCCAGGGAATCACTTTCAGAAAAATAAAGCCTGCCCAGATGCTGAATGCCTTGCAGCAGAAGATCCAAACAGACTTCCCACCTCTCACAGATGTCACCTTTGAGCTCCGCACAGTCCACGATTCCATGAAAGAATATCTAAGCCCCGCCTTTTATCTCACCCCACCTATGGATACCGGAACCCCCAATGTGATCTACATAAATCCGGCTGCCAGCTACCAGGGCCTGGAGCTTTTTACCACACTGGCACATGAAGGATTCCCGGGGCATCTTTACCAGACTGTCACCTTCCAGCGCCAAAAATCCTCCAACATCCGAAATCTTCTCTGCACCTCCGGCTTTGCGGAAGGATGGGCCACCTACATTGAACCCTATGCCTACCAGTACGCCGCCGATTATATTCAGGATCCTTCTGCCACAGAACTTGCCAGGATCTCCTGGCTGAACCGAAGCATCAATTTATGCATGTACTCCCTTCTGGACATTGAGATCCATTACAACGGCTGGACTCAGGCCGAAGCCGCCAGCTTTCTGAAAGCCTTTGGCATCGAAGACAGCGCCGTTGTCTCCGAGATCTACCAGTATATCCTGGAAACCCCGGGAAATTATCTGAAATACTACTGGGGCTATTTAAGCCTTCTGGACTTACGCACCTCCGAACAGAACCGCCTTGGCCAGGACTTTGATCTAAAAGCCTTCCACAGCCAGGTACTGAAGATCGGTGGTGTACAGTTCCCGGTGCTGGAGAAGTATATTGATGCGGAATTTTGAAACTATTTTTTCACTCCAACCCAGCAAAAAACAGTTCATAAAAATCATCCTCACCCTCAAGCATCGGAGAATTCTCTCCGCCGCCATTGGTACTCCTCTTCATCGCTGCATAAAATTCCTCACCAGCTGCGATCAGATCCATCTCATAAACCGGAACCCCAAGCTCCCGGCACTTCTTACAGAAAGCAGCCAGCGGCTCTTTCTCCCTGCGGGTAGCAAGCAACATCTCCCGAAGCGCCGGGTCCCTGCGGGCCTTTTCCTTCAGATTATCAAGCATCTCCACAACTTCCATCAGACTCAATCCCCCTTCACACAGCTTCTGAACAGCACATCCAGTTCCGGAATCTCTTTTTTCAGAGAAACCAGCTCCCCATTCCTGGTAAAACAATGCTTCGAGGAAGCCTCTGTACAAACCTCACTTCTGGTCACATTAAAAAACTCATAAGCCAGCTCCAGAACCACACCACTGTACTTCTTCACCGAAACCGAAATCCCAACTACATCATCAAAAAGCACCGGCTTCTTATAAGAAACTGAAACCTCTGCAACCGGAGAAACAATCCCCCGCTTCTCCACCTCACCATAACCAAAGCCCAACTCCTTCATGAAATCGATCCGGGCCTCTTCCATCCATTTCACATAATTGGAATGATGGATGATCCCCATCTGATCCGTCTCATGATACTGTGCCTTACGCCTGTAAACACCCATGTTTATATCCTCTCTTCTGTAAAAATCTGACATTTGCCACCAAACAAAATATCCTCTTTATTTCTCACAAATCATACTCTTTATACAACTCCCTGCATACCTCCGCACTGTCTATTATTCTCCCGATCTCATCCATCCGGCCATCTGCGATCAGACGATTGATCAGCATTCTCACTCGTGCTTCTCCAATGGCCTCACCTTCTGCCTTTCCTTCCGCTTTTCCAATAATTTTCCCACGTGCTTCTCCCAGCTCAAGCAAACGTTCCGATTCCAACTGTAAAACCTTTCCACCCATAACCTCATCTATTCCTTTCTTGATTTTTTCTTCTTTTCGGAAAATGTAATCTGATATCCTTACAATCAATCTAGTGGATCTCACATGACTAAAGTCACATGCTCCTCAGTCGCTTTAAGCGACAAGGCTAAATATCGGCGGATACGCCTGTAGCTTAGGATAT
>URRG01000302.1 GCA_900550095.1 uncultured Oscillospiraceae bacterium | reverse complement strand
CGTTCGCATTATTCTTTCATTTTTATATGAAATAAAAGGCGATACATCGGCGCTCCGGCGCACCCGTCGGCACGCCCCATTCTTTATAACCCGTTCTCTACTTGTGGAAAAAAGCCCAGAAGGGAGTCAAGCCATGAAAACTATTCTGGAGGTACAGGATCTGTGTAAATCCTTCCGACTGTCCCCCAAGCAGCAAAAACTGGAAAAGACAAATAGCAAAATCAAAAAAGCCGTGGATCATTTGTCTTTTTCCGCTTATGAGGGGGAAATTTTCGGCCTGCTGGGCCCCAATGGGGCCGGCAAAACCACCACCCTGCGCATGCTGGCGACATTGATCCGGCCGGACTCCGGCGATGCTCTGGTGGATGGCGCCAGTATCCTTTCCCAACCGGAGGATGTGCGCACCAAAATCGGCTTTCTTACCAGCGAACTGAAGCTGGAGGAATTTTTCACCCCCAATTATCTGTTTGACTTTTTCTCAGAGCTTCACAATGTGGATCCCGGAACGAGAGACCGGCGCAAGAAGGAGCTGTTTTCTAAATTCGGCATCGATGAGTTTGCGGAGGTGAAGGTGGCGAACCTTTCCACCGGTATGAAACAGAAGGTGTCCCTGGTGATTTCCATCGTCCACGATCCGGATATCATCATTTTTGACGAGCCCACAAACGGTCTGGATGTGCTCACTGCCCGGGTGGTGACGGATTTCCTTCTGGAGCTGAAGAAAGAGGGGAAAAGCATCCTGGTTTCCACCCATATTTTCAGCCTGGTGGAAAAGATCTGCGACAGGATCGGCGTCATCATCAACGGAAAGATGGTCCTGTGCGACACGCTGGAAAAGGTAAGCGGAGGGAAATCCCTGGAGGACAGATTCTTTGAGATTTATCGGGAAACGGCAGGTGAACTGAAATGAGCAATCGCAGCAGCAGAGCGGGAAAGAAAAAAGGCGGAAACATATGGGCTGTGGCAAGGAAGGAATTCGCCCGGTTTTTCCGGGATCCGAAGATGGTTTTCGGAACGCTGCTTCTTCCGGGCCTTCTGATCTATGTGCTGTATTCCATCATGGGCGACGGGATCATGAACCAGTTTGCTTCTGAGGATACGGAGCCTGCGGCCGTCTATATGGAAAATGAGCCCGCTTCCCTGCAGGACGTTTTAGGAGCGCTGTCCTTCCAGGAGCTTTCCGGGGAAGGAAAGACCCCGGAGGAGCTGAAGGGGGAAATACAGGATAAGGAAGCGGAGCTATACGTGGTGTTCCCGGAGGATTTTGACGAGGCGGTAGCCGCCTACGATTCCCAGACGGCTTCCGGCCCTGCCCCCAATGTAGAGATATACTATAATTCGGCCTCCAATGAATCCAGGGCGGCCTATGAGCAGGTGGCGGCGGTTCTGGACCAATATGAAAGCCATCTGGCCAATAAATTCGATGTGAACAGCGCCCAGTCCGGCGGCGTTTACGATCTGGCCACCAAAGAAGACGTAACGGGGCAGATGTTCTCCATGCTGCTGCCCATGCTGATGATGATCTTCCTTTTCACCGGCTGCATGGCGGTGGCCCCCGAATCCATTGCGGGCGAGAAGGAGAGGGGCACCATCGCCACTCTTCTGGTAACGCCTATCAAACGCAGCGAGCTGGCCATCGGAAAAGTGCTGAGCCTGAGCGTGATCTCCCTTTTAAGCGGCATTTCCAGCTTTTTGGGCACTATGCTCTCCCTGCCCAAGCTCATGGGGTCCTCTTCCGGGATGGACGCTTCCGTTTACCAGGCTTCCGATTATATCCTGCTTCTGGCGGTGATCCTGGTGAGCGTGCTGATCATCGTTTCCCTGATCTCCATTATTTCCGCCTATTCCAAAAGCGTCAAAGAGGCAAATACCGCCGTCGTTCCCCTGATGGTGGTGGTCATGTTCATCGGCATCACATCCATGTTCGGCAGCGGCGCACCGGAAAACCCCATTCTGTACTGCATCCCTCTTTACAACAGTGTGCAGAGTATGAACGGGATTTTCTCCTTCCAATATAATCCGGTGAATATCGGCATTACCCTTGCGAGCAATCTGGTGTGGACGGCACTTCTTATTTATGTGATCACCCGTATGTTCAACAGTGAAAAGGTCATGTTCTCAAAATAAAGGAGCTTAAAGAAGCTGAGGAAAACGGATCTTCTCCGCCGGGGAGGATCCGTTTTTCTGTCTTTTGTATGTTTTTGGGCCTTTTTCATACAATACACTGTGGAGAGGATGATTTTGGCCCGGTCTTTATAGGATTTTTTCGGGATTTCACAATTAGTTTACAAATAAACGATTGACAAAATCCTCCGGGAATGATACATTTATAACCAGGGTTAGCACTCTATAGCAAAGAGTGCTAAAGTGAAAGAAGGTGAACGGTTTGGAGCTGAGCGAGCGAAAGCGAAAAATTCTGCGGGCGGTTGTAGAGCAGTATGTGCAAAGCGGCGTCCCGGTGGGTTCCAAATCTGTTTGCGGCCATCTGGATTTTCCCGTTTCCTCCGCCACCGTGCGCAACGAGCTGAGCGACCTTTCCGAGATGGGGCTTTTGGATCAGCCCCATACTTCTGCGGGCCGGGTTCCTTCTCACAGGGGCTACAGGCTCTATGTGGATCAGCTCATGCGGCCCAAGGCCCTGGGAGCGGAAGAGCGCCGGATCATCGACAGCCTCCTTCTTTCCAGCGCCTATGACCCGGAAAAACTTTTGAACGGCGTTTCCCGGGCGCTCTCCGCCCTGACCCGCTGCGCGGCGGTCTCCACCACGCCGGGGGGAGGGGACGCGGCTGTTCGGGCCGTGCAGTTTGTGCAGACCAGCCGAAGGACGGCGATGGTGGTTCTCATCACCTCGGCGGGAACCATGAAAACCAGGGTGTTTCACTGTGAATTCGATATAACGCCGGAGATCCTCCGGGTGTTTTTCCGAACGATCAATGAAAAGCTGGTGGGCCGCACCCTTTCGGAGATTACGCCCGCGTTTATTCAGGGCCTGGCCGCTTCGTTAGGGGAAATGGCGATCCTGATGAGCTCCGCGTTGATGGCGGTGCTGGATGTGGCCCGGGAATCTATGGAGGCGGACGTGTGCCTGAGCGGGGAAATGAACCTGATGCTCACGCCGGAATACGAGCTGAGCGGGGCCCGCCGGATTCTGGATTTTCTCAGCCGTCCGGAGGAACTCACAAGGCTTCTTCTGGAATCGCCGGGGACCAGGGTGCTGATCGGCAGGGAATCCCGCAGGCCGGAGCTTTACAGCACGGCGGTGGTGATCTCCCGGTATTCCATAGCGGGAAGAGATGCGGGCGCTATCGCAGTGATAGGGCCGGTCCGGATGAATTACGGAAGAGTTCTTGCCAGTGTGGGCTATCTGGCGGATTCCGTTGGCAGGATGCTCACGGAGCTTTTGGACGCCGAATAGAGCGCGGCTCCGGCAGGATAGAAAGGGGATAACAGCGTGGCAAAGGAGAATACGGCGCCTGAAGAACAGGCGGTCCAGCAGACGGAGGAAGCGGCCTCTCAAAAGGCAGAAAAGGCCGCTCAACCGGAAAAGGAAAATGCAAATCCCAAAAAGAAGATCTTTTCCAAAGGCTCCAAAAGAGAAGAGGAACTGGAAAAAAAGCTCCATGAACTGGAGGAAGCCCTTTCCAAGCAGAAGGATCAGTTCCTGCGGACAGCGGCGGAATATGACAACTACCGCAAGCGCAGC
>URRG01000301.1 GCA_900550095.1 uncultured Oscillospiraceae bacterium | reverse complement strand
GTGGCGAGGGCCGTGGCGGATGGTGAACCCATCGACGGCCATTTTGATATTGTGGACAGTTTGGATTACGAGGCGGAGCTGGCGGTCGTCATCGGGAAAAAGGTCCATCGCGTGGCTCCGGCGGACGCTATGGAGTATGTGTTCGGATATACGGTGCTCAACGATGTGAGCGCCCGAACGATCCAGATGCGGCATAAACAGTGGTATTTCGGGAAAAGCCTGGACGGTTTTACCCCTATGGGCCCCTGGCTCGTCACCAGGGACGAGGTGGCTTGGCCTCCCAAACTGCGGATTTGGAGCCGTGTAAATGGGGAACTGCGGCAGGAAAGCAATACATCCCTGCTTATATTCGATATCCCCTTTGTCATCAGCGAACTTTCTCAGGGGATGACGCTCCTTCCGGGAACGATCATTTCCATGGGCACTCCGGCGGGAGTAGGGATGGGCTTTGATCCGCCGAGGTTTCTCTCCAGAGGCGACGTGGTAGAATGCGGCGTGGAGGGAATCGGGGTCCTGACGAATCCCGTGAAATAAAACAGAGCAGACACAGGATGTATATGCCACAGAAGCGGCGGGAAAGGAGAATGCTGGATGCCGTGCATCTATATTACGACCAACCGGAAGGTTGGAACGGAGGAAGAAAAAGCTCTTAGGGAAAAATTTGGGGAGGCAATTTCCCTTTTCCCTGGAAAAAGCGAGAGCTGGCTGATGTTCATACTGAACGACGGCTGTAAAATGGCGTTTCAGGGGAAGGCGGAGGCTCCGGCGGCCTTTGTAGAGATCAAGCTTTACGGGGGGATCGACCCGGACGCCTCTCAGAAAATGACCGCTGAGGCCTGCGGGATTCTGGAGAACATCCTGGGGATTTCCCCAGACAGGGTGTATGTCCGGTATGAAGCTACAGAGCACTGGGGCTGGAACGGAGCAAATTTTTAGCAGGAGAAACAGCCGCCGCAGACCAAATCTGTCTGCGGCGGCTTTGTGCTGCGGCGGGGACCGGCCCCGGACGAAGCGGAAGAGGGACGCGAAAGGCTGGGAACAGAAATTAGGAAGGCGGGGAAAGCATGCGGTATGAAAGCGTTGAGAGAGGTGTTTTTCTGAATCGGCCCAACCGGTTTGTGGCGGAGGTAGAGATCGCAGGCCGGCGGGAAACCGTCCATGTGAAAAATACAGGACGATGCCGGGAGCTTCTTCTTCCGGGATGTGAGGTGTATCTGAGCAGAGCGGAGTCCCCCGGCAGAAAGACCGCTTGGGATCTGGTGGCTGTGCGGAAGGGGGAACGCCTGATCAACATGGATTCTCAGGCGCCCAACAAAGCGGCAGAGGAATGGCTTTGTTCCGGCGGCTTTTCCCGTGCGGTAACCCTTTTGAAGCCGGAATGCCGCTATGGAGATTCCCGATTTGATTTTTATGGGGAAAGAAAGAACGCTCCTCCTTTTTTTATGGAGGTAAAGGGCGTCACTCTGGAAGAGAACGGGGCGGTTTTTTTTCCGGATGCGCCCACGGAACGCGGGATCAAGCATGTTCGGGAGCTCTGCCGCTGCCGCCGGGAGGGATACGGGGCGTATCTTCTCTTCGTGATCCAAATGGAGGGGACGCGCTTCTTTTCGCCCAACGATAAAACGCATCCTGCCTTTGGCGAGGCTCTCAGGAAGGCCGCCGCAGAAGGAGTAGAGCTTATCGCCCGGGAATGCCGGGTGGCTCCCGATTCCATGGAGATCGCGGGGCCGGTGGAAATACGGCTTTGAGATATCCGCCGACGGGTCCAGGCTTTTTCTGCTTGACAATCTCAGAGATTAAGGTAAGATTAAAGCAAAAGGGGGGCTTGCAGTGGAAGCGGAAAATAGCGCGTTGTTTTCCCGGCGGGATCTGAAGAGGCTCATTCTTCCTCTGGTGGTGGAGCAGTTTTTGGCGGTCACCATCGGCATGATGGATACGATCATGGTCTCAAGCTGCGGAGAAGCGGCGGTTTCCGGCGTTTCCCTGGTGGATTCCATCAATATCCTGATGATCAACATTTTTTCCGCCTTGGCCACGGGAGGCTCCATTATCGCTTCCCAGTATCTGGGGAGGGAGGACAGAAAAAATGCCAACGCCGCGGCCAGGCAGCTGATGCTTTCGGTGGGGGTTCTGGCTTCGGTGATAGCTCTTCTGGCGATCCTTTTCAACGAACATCTTCTCAGGCTCATATTCGGAGCGGCTGAAGACGATGTGATGTCCAACTGCACCGTTTATTTTTTCTGGACGGCCCTGTCCTATCCCTTTATAGGCATATATAACGGCGGTGCGGCGCTGTTCCGGTCTATGGGTAATTCCCGGGTATCCATGGTCATATCCATCGGGATGAATGCCATCAATGTAAGCGGGAACGCCCTTTTGATTTTTGTCTTCAAGATGGGTGTGGCGGGCGCGGCCATCCCCACGCTGGTTTCCCGCATTGTGGGCGCCGTGGTGGTCACTGTCATGCTGCTGAACAGGAAGCATCACCATGTGATCTTCCTGGAGTTTTATTCCCGCCGGGATTTCCGGTTCGATTTTCCCATGATCCGCCGTATTTTGGGGATCGGAATCCCAAACGGACTGGAAAATGGGATGTTTCAGATAGGAAAGGTCCTCCTGCAGAGCCTCGTGACTTCTTTCGGCACCATGGCTGTTGCGGCCAATGCCGTTGCGGGGAATATATCCTCGTTTACGCAGATCCCATCTGCCGCCATAGGACTGGCCATGATCACCATCGTGGGGCAGTGTGTAGGGGCGGGGGCCTATGAACAGGCCAAAAAATACATATGGAGGCTTTACGGCCTTTCAGAATTGTGCCTTGTCGTTCTGTGTGTGGCGGTCACGTTTTTGGCCAGGCCCATCGTGGGATTTTACAGCCTTTCAGGCGAAACGACGGATCTGGCGGTTCAGCTGATCGTCTGGTGCAACGTGTTTACGGTGCTCTTCTGGGCGGGGAGCTTTACCCTGCCGAACGGTCTCCGGGCCGCCAGCGACGTGCGTTTTACCATGATGACGTCTATCTTTTCCATGTGGGTGTGCAGGATCGGCTGCAGCTATCTCTTTGCCAGCGGTCTGGGGCTGGGAGTGCTCGGCGTATGGCTGGGAATGTTCGCCGACTGGATTTTCCGGATGTCTGTGTTTGTGGTCCGCCTGCTTCGCGGGAAATGGATGGGGCGGCAATCTATATAGATAGACCATATGGAAAAAAACGGGCGGATGCCTGCGCAGACAGGGCGGTGCGTAAGCGCCGCCCTGCTCCTGCTTATACCGGCTGCCGGGATGGAGACGGCGCAGCCCGTGATCCGCCGGAGGCTTTTCGGTTTTCTGCCCGGACATATTGAGACAGGAGATGTAAAATATGAAAATCAACACCTGCGGCCTTATTGGAATGGGCGCTATAGGCACAGTCTACGGGGATATGCTCTATCACGCGTATGGGGAACGTTTTACGGCCATTGCATCCGAAGGCCGTGCGGAACGGCTTCGCCGGGAGGGGATCCTGCACAATGGGAAGCGTTTTTCCCCGCCTGTGACGGAACCTGGAGAAGGGAAGCCGGTGGATCTCCTGCTGGTATGCGTAAAAAACTATCAGCTGGAAGAAGCGGTGCGGGATATGGCCCCGTTTGTGGGAACCGGCACGAAAATCCTGCCGTTGCTGAACGGTATCACTGCCACGGACCGGCTGCAGTCCGCCTTTCCGCAGGCGTGCGTGTTTTATGGGCTTAC
>URRG01000300.1 GCA_900550095.1 uncultured Oscillospiraceae bacterium | reverse complement strand
GGTATACCTCTTTGGCTGCCTAAGAAGTTTTCTGTGCTGTGGATTTTCAGTATGGGGAATTTGCTTGCGTTTGTGCCGTTTGGCTTTCTCCTTCCTGCAGCATTTCCAAAGGTTCTTCGGCCGTATTGGAAGGCTGGCGCTGTTTTTCTTGCATGTATCGCGGCGTTGGAATGCGCCCAGATGCTTACCCATCTTGGAAGCTTCGACATAGAAGATATTCTAGTGAATTTTTTAGGCTTTTCGATAGGATTTGCATCCTGGAAAATAAGCCTTCGCGTTCCTGAAATGTGGCGGAAGGCCTGTGTATATATCGGATGCGTCTGCTTATTTTCATTGGTCCTTCTTATCGCCGCGGAAGGCTTCAACCAGATTCTGCGCTGAACCCAAGAAACGGCATATATTTCCAGAAGCCGCGTAAAGCCTTGTGACTTCGCGGATCGGAGAGATAGAAATAGCGCTGTGAACGCGCCTATGCTAAGAAGGACTCTGCTTGCTCATAAGCAGAGTCCTTCTGGTTTTACGTGATATGAGAGGGGAATCCAGAGTTTCAGATATGGCAGGAGATCCATATAAAGAGACGGCTTGTCGGTTACCGGGGCGCTGCCAGCTTTCTGTATTCCCCCGGCGTCATCTGAAGCAACCTTTTAAATACAGTATTGAAAAACTTTATGTCGTCATAGCCTACCGTTTCCGCTATTTCAAAAATCGGCAGATCGCTTCCCCGCAGGAGTTCGCAGCTTTTCTCAATGCGCGCTTTTTGCAGATAAGAGCGGAATGTCATGCCTGTCTCCTTGTGAAATTTCCGGCTCGTATAGGGAAGGCTGAAATGGTTCTCTTTACAGAACTGCCCCAGCGAGGGGGCATTTTGGTAGTTCTCGTCCACATAGCTGAGGATTTTTTGAATAAGGGCGCTTTTGGCGCTTTTTTCCCCGCCGGGGAGCACCCGGCGCAGTGTCAGGATGAGGATCTCCAGAAGGCGGCAGCGGTAGATTTCTCTGTAGCCCGCCTTTTTTTGCTGGTATTCCTCAATCATACCGTTGAGGAGCTGCCGCACACGTCCGTCCTCATCCCGGTAAATGCGGTCTGCGGCAAGAACGCCGGGAGTTGGAGAGTAATAGCGGATCAGGCACCCCTGCATCAGTTTTTCAAAGGAACGGCATCCTTTGAGCGTATCGTCTACGATTTCCGGCAGGAACAGGCAGTTGATCAGCATAAAATCCCGGCTGTCCTGGTAGCTGTGTACGCTGCCGTAATCCACGATGAAATAGTCTCCTTCCCGGATGCGGCTGGTTTTTCCATTCAGGGTATGGAGAGTGCTTCCCCCTGTTACATATGTTAATTCAAAAAAATGATGGTCGTGCAGGGGCATATCCTCCTGGCGGTAGGGCATCATCACCAGTTGTTCAGCGTTGGCCTGCTCTAATTCAAAAGTTGTATAACTTCTACTTTTCAAAATAGTCAAATTCCCCCCTTGTATAGGTAAAAAAAACGGCTTTTTTTACAGTGTATTCTCTGCTATGATGTATGTCAAGAGGCAGTTTGGCTGCCAAAGCGATTATGGATTCCGGCGAAAAAGCCGGGAGCAGGGAGGTTTTATAAATGGACAGTATTTTTCATGCAAAATGGATCGTCCCCTCTTCCGATATGGGGGAGATATGCCCCAAATTCACAAAAACATTTTCTCTCGCCAAACCGGTGCGGAAAGCGGCGCTGAGAATAACGGCTCTGGGGACCTATGTCTCAGAGATCAACGGCAGGCGTGTGGGGGAATTTGTCTTGGCTCCGGGCTGGACGTCCTACCGCAAGAGGCTCCAATATCAGACCTATGATGTAACGGAGCTTCTTGAAGCGGAGAACAGTTTTTCTGTGACGGTAGGAAAGGGCTGGTACAGGGGCAGGCTTCCGGGATGGAAGAGCACGAAACAGGAAGCGCTGCAAAAAAATCCGGCGGGAATGCTGGCCAGTTTGGAAATCCTCTATGCAGACGGAAGCTCAGAGACACTATATACCGATGAAAGCTGGAACGTGCAGGAAAGCCAGATTCGTTTTTCCGAGATATACGACGGCGAGATTTTTGACGCTTCCTTCACATCTTCCGAAAAGCAGCCGGCAGCTTTGTTCGAAGGCCCTACAGAGACCTTGATCCCTCAGCAGGGAGAGGAGATCCGGGAACAGGAGAGAGTAGCCCCCTGCCGGATCTTTACCACGCCCGCAGGAGAGACGGTGGTGGATTTTGGCCAGGAAGTCACCGGTTATGTAGAGATTTCCGTAGACGCGCCCGCAGGCAGCGAGATTCTGCTCTCTCATGCGGAAGTCATGGATCAGCAGGGAAATTTCTATACAGAGAATTACCGCTCTGCCAAAGCCAAGCTGCAATATTTCTGCCGTGAAGGGAAGCAGACGTATAGGCCGCAGCTTACCTTCTTCGGGTTCCGATATATCCGTGTGGACCGTTTCCCGGGCGGACCCGGCGCCGCAAGACCCGAGAATTTCACGGCAGTGGCCGTCTATTCTAATATGAAGCGCACGGGATATCTGCGCAGTTCCAACCCGCTTTTGAACAGGCTGTTTGAGAATGTGATCTGGGGGCAGAGGGGGAATTTTCTGGATGTGCCTACGGACTGCCCTCAGCGGGACGAGCGCTTGGGCTGGACGGGTGACGCTCAGGTATTTGTCCGTACGGCGGCATTGAATTTTGACGTGGAGAAGTTCTTTACGAAATGGCTGGCCGATATGGAAGCCGATCAGGGTGAAGATGGATTTGTGGGGCATGTGATCCCCAATATGATCGATGATCCCCAGAGCAGCGCGGCATGGGCGGACGCGGCCACGATTTGCCCCTGGGAAATCTATCTCGCTTATGGCGATCCCTCTATCCTGCGCAGTCAGTTTATATGCATGAAAAAATGGCTCCATTATATCAAGGTTCATACAAAAGAACCCAATCTTTGGATAGGGGGCACTCATTTCGGCGACTGGCTGGGTCTGGATGCCCCCAGCGGCAGCTATAAGGGTTCCACGAACGAGGATTTTATTGCTTCTGCTTTTTACGCTCATTCTACGGAACTGGTTGTAAAAGCAGGTCGAGTGCTGGGAGAGAATGTCGGCCAGTATGAAGAACTGTATTCCGATATTGTAAACGCATTCCGGAAGCGTTTCCCTGTGTACCATACCCAGACGGAATGCGTCCTTGCTGCTCATTTCCACTTGGCGGAAGACTGCCAGGCAGCCGCGGATCAGCTGGCCGCGTTGGTGCGGGAGGCCGGGCTCCAGCTTCGCACAGGCTTTGTGGGTACGCCGTACCTTCTGCATGTCCTCAGCGATTACGGTTATACGAAACTGGCTTACAGCCTCCTGCTCAGAGAGAAGTATCCTTCCTGGCTCTATCCCGTGACAAAGGGAGCCACGACCATCTGGGAGCATTGGGACGGCATCATGGAAGACGGCGGATTCTGGAGCAGCGATATGAATTCCTATAATCATTACGCTTATGGCGCCGTGGCAGATTGGGTATATTGTGTTGCAGCGGGCATCCGCACACAGGAGGAATACCCCGGCTATGAAAAAGCCGTGATAGCCCCTCACCCGGATGCGCGCCTGGGATGGCTGGAGGCAGAGCTGGAAACGCGGCATGGAAGAATCCGTTCCCGGTGGGAAAGAGAAGGGGAGATGTGGCGTTACGAAATCGAAACGCCTGTGGAGGCCCGTATCTTTATTGACGGACGCGAACATGCGGTTTCCGCAGGGC
>URRG01000299.1 GCA_900550095.1 uncultured Oscillospiraceae bacterium | reverse complement strand
GGGGCCGGAACGGTTAAACCCGCCCGGACGGCCGCCGGAACGCGGCGCAGGCGAAGAAGGACGCTGAGACGGTTCCATTGCCTTTTTCATGGAAAGGCTTACCTTTCCATCGTCGCTGACGCTTAAAATCTTTACCTTTACAACCTGGTTTTCCTTTACAAAATCACGGATTTCCTTTACAAATGTGGGCGCTACCTCTGAAATGTGAACCATACCGACCTTTCCGCCGGGAAGCTCCACAAACGCGCCGAACTTCGTGATCCCAGTAACTTTTCCCTCCAGAATGCTTCCTACCTCAAGCTGCATATGTAAGTTTTGTCCTCCTTAAAACGTCTCAGTTTCCTGCGATATTGACAAAAATCCGCTCGCCCGGTTTTGCATAGCCCAGTTCTTTGCGGACATATTGCTCGATATACTCGTCGCTTTGATTTTCACTGTCTTCCAGCACATGGCGTATCTCATCGTTCTGCACTTCCGCCACCTGTATTTTTCTGGAAAGATCCTCTAACTGCTGGCTTTTCTGCGCGATCTGCACCTGTTGATTGACAAGCGCTGCCAGAATATAGACGGAAAAAGCAAAAATCGCTATCCGGAGAAGAAAACTGGACTTCTGTTTCTTGGCTCTGACAACCCGCATTTTCTTCTCTCCCCTCCGCCTGTTTTCCTATATAAAAACCATACGGCTATATACTTCATTATACAATAAACAGGCGGCAGGTTTCAAGGTTTTTTTCTATGTTTTTGGATCTGTTTTACGGAAATATACGCCTTATTTTTCAGCAATTCGAGTTTTTTTCTAAAAAAGGAAACAACTGCCTGCAAAGGCCTCCATAAAAGCCGGCTCAAAATGCCAAGGAGACCTCCGGCGATCCGCTCTGTGATCCTGCCCGCCGTCCATACATATGTAAAAAAGCCTATGCATTCCCCCAGCAGGACATACAGCCTGAGTGTCCCGCTGCTCACAGCCAAGAACAGCAGATATGAGAAAAGCCCCAGCACCAGCATACAGACCATATCCAGAAAGAACAGCTGCCTTTTCGGAGGCCTCCAGAAAATACGAAGCAGGCGGAATCCATCATAAACGGCCCCCAGAAAGACCCCCATCCCCAAAGAGAGATAAAAGCCTCGGAGCTGTTCTGCCAGCGTTACGTTCACTCTGCCCCCCTCAGCGGAACAGTCTGGAAAGGAATCCGCCCTCCGGCTTAGACTCCGAATATGTAAGGGAGGAAACATCCCCTGCCAGTGTCAGCTCGCCTGTCTCAATATTCAGACGGCTGATGCTCAGATTGCGGCCTCTCACCGTCAGCTCCCCCAGATCTGTGTAAGCAATGATCGTCTGATCGTCGAAGCTGTCTACATTGGAAACGCCGGTGGCCGTCAGCGAATTTCTGTTTTCCAGTATAAGGCTGTGGGGCATTTTTACTGTTTTTTTATCGTCTGTCATATGAATCCCTCCGTTTTTTGTTCTGCTTCATCTATATGCAGAAGAGGGAATCCATATGCAGTCCTCTATGAATGCTCAGGGCAGGAATTCGTACATTTCCCCGGCGTTTTCCTTCCGGACCACATCCATCACAGAGAGAACGCGGGCCTTTACGGCCTTGGCTCCCAGCTGAAGCTCCAGAATGTCTCCCACCTTTACATCATAGGAAGCGCGGGCAGGCTTACCATTCACCAGCACACGGCCTGCATCGCAGGCTTCATTTGCCACCGTCCTCCGCTTAATAATACGGGAGACCTTTAAATATTTATCCAATCGCATCGTATTTCATCCCTTCAAAAAAACTGCGGCAAAACAGCGCTTACCACACGTTGTCTTACCGCAGTCTCAAAAATCGCTGAAACCTTATTTCGTCATAGCGTCCTTAAACGCCTTGCCTGCCTTGAAAGCGGGCACTTTGGAAGCAGGGATGGTGATCGGGGAATTGGTTCTGGGATCACGGCCCTGTCTCTCGCTGCGGCAACGAACCTCAAAGGTACCGAAGCCAACGATCTGAACCTTCTCTTCCTTGGCGACTTCTTCAACAATCGTATCGATAACAGCATTTACAACGGCGTCGGCATCTTTTTTGGACATCCCGACCTTTTCCGCTACAGCAGCAATCAGTTCCGTCTTGTTCATAATTAAAATTCCTCCATATTTTGTGTTTTATAAATTATCAGCTCCAAAGGAAGCTGAAAATTACACGTCTTTTTTTCCAGCGCAGGTCTTCAGCGCTTCCTTCAGGGGGATTTTTTCCCTGTCGGCAGTCTCTTCTGCCCGGCCAAACGCTTCGATATATCCGTCGCAGGCGCGCGAAAGCGCTTCCTCCGGATCTACATCCCAAAAATTGGAGAGGCTCACCGCCGCCAAAAGCAGATCGCCCATGCGTCTTTCCGCTTCCTCAGGCTTTAGTTTCCCGGTTTTGAAAGCCTCGCTGCACAGAAAAAGTTCTTCTGTTCTCTCTTCATATGATTCTTTCCAACCGGCCTTCTCCGCCTTTTTGAGCACCTTGGCGCTCCTCATCAACGCCGGAAGCACCTTGGAAACGCTCTCCAGGACTTCCTTCTGCGTGTTCTGCCCTTTTGTCTCCTTTTTGATCGCGTCCCAATTTTTCAGGACATCCTCCGTGCCGCGGACTTCCGTCTTCCCAAACACATGCGGATGGCGCAGAACCATCTTGCGGGCTACCCCGTCCACAACGTCTGAAAAATCAAAGGAGCCCTTTTCCCTTTCCAGCTCCGAATGGAAAACCACCTGAAACAATACGTCGCCCAACTCTTCTTTCAAAAGCTCCGTATCATCCGTATCGATGGCTTCCAAGGCCTCGTAGGTTTCCTCTATGAAGCATTTGCGGAGGGAACGATGCGTCTGTTCCCGATCCCAAGGGCAGCCGTCGGGAGCCCGAAGCTTTTCCATTATAGACAGCAAATCTTCCATACTGTATTTTTTCCCGGAATTATAATCCAATACGTCCGCCCCCGGCCTGAAATTTGGTACGCTTTACATTCTACCGTATCCAACGATGATTTTCAAGTATTTTCGCAATTTTTTGTCCCCCCGGAAGCCGCTCTACCTCAGAGCTGGAAAACATCTTCAGGAAAAGGACGGAAAGCGCCCATATTCCTCCGGCGCCCGCTATGGAAATCAATGCGGCTGCCGTCTGGGAAACAGAAGATACAGCAGCCCCATATATCGCATAGCCTCCGGCAGCACAGAGGACGGCCGCGAAAAACGGCTTGGCAAACACATGAGCCAGCCGCAGCTTGACCCCGGAATTGGCTATCAACAGATACAGTCCTGCAAAAGCAAGAAAAAAGTAACATATGAGCGAACCGATTCCCGCCCCCAAAACGTTCACCTCCGGGAGCGAGGTGAGTAACCAGTTGCAGACAGCTTTCATGAGCAGTCCGGCTCCCATGAGCTTTACAGGCAGATCCACCCGCCCCACCGCCTGCAGCATGCTGCATATGGGCGTGCTTATGGCGGCAAACACAGAAGCTATCCCAAGCAGAACGAGTATCCTGCCTGTAATGGGGCTGAATCCCAGCAGGGATGAAATAGGTTCCGACAAAACGGAGAGGCATATTCCTGCGGGAAGGGTAAACAGAACGGAAGCGCGCAGAACATTTTCTATACTCTTCTGCAAACGCTTTTTATTTCCCGAAACCCAGGCCGCCGTTACATTGGGAAGGGCGGAAACGCCAAAGGCCTGCGTCAGAGGGGTGTGCATCAGGACATCGTACCAGTCCTGGTTGAGCCAGTACAGCAGT
>URRG01000298.1 GCA_900550095.1 uncultured Oscillospiraceae bacterium | reverse complement strand
TCGCTCATACCCCATATGGGCGGCTCCTGCGGCCCCCTGCAAAAAGACGTCTTTTGCGCCCTTTTCCTTTATAATAAACCAAAACGTAGAGAATGCAATAGCAAAATTTGTGGATTCCCTCTTTTGCGGCCCTCTTTTTTGCATATCAGCCTCGGGCTTCTGTGCCGTACCCTGCGGGCAAACGAAAGGACCGGAAAAGGGCGTCAAGCTCTTTCCCGATCCTTTTCCAGCCGTCTTCATGGATTTCCGGCCAGCCTCATAGGGGTTCCGCTCCGTTCAGTCCTCTGTCCGAGTGGGGACGGCCATGAGATGGTCTTCATCCAGGAAGGTGATTTTTTCCAGGCACATCTCCCTGCCCGGGAAGCGGGTACGGTCCTTTTTGTGGCGGCCGTAGGCGATGTAGTAATCCCCCTGATATTCCGTGATGCAGGCGTGGCCGCAGCCTGTTATGCCGTGCCTCCCCTGCAGAAGGATGTTGTCGTGATCGTAGTCCAAGGGCATGATATAGGGCCCCATAGGGTTCCGGGACCAGGCATAGCGCATGGCGTAGCGGTAATCCAGAACGTCGTAAATAGCCCAGCTGAAGAGGTAGCGGTCCCCGATCTTGATGAGATCCGGCGCTTCATTGTAGATGGATTTCACCTCTCCGCTGGCATAATCGGAGACGTTCACGCTGAACTGGCGGTAAATCATCTCAGAAAGGCAAACCATCTCTCCGGTAAATTTTGCGGAGCCGGGGCTCAGCTCGATTTTGCTCATCATGCATTTCCCCTGGCCGAACGCCAGATATACGGTTCCGTCGTCATCCTTCAGGAAGCAGGGATCTATGGTCTGAAAATCGTAATCGGTCTTTGCTACCAGGGGCCTTCCCAGAATATCGCGGAAATTGCCCATAGGGCTCTGGCTCACGGCGACGCCGATCTGCTGGTCTGCGCAGAAGGCGAAATAATAGAAGCCGTCCTTTTCCACCATGCTGGGGGCCCAGGCCTTTTCCTCCGCCCAGCAGACGTCCTTGAAATCCAGGATGGTAACGGGGTCGGACCAGTCCTGCAGGTTTTTGGAATGCCAGCAGACAAAGCCCTTCTGCCCGATGGCGCCTCCGCCGGAGGCCGTCATGTAATAATCGTCCCCGTCTTTCAGGATATAGGGATCCCCGGCGTCCTGGGGAATGATGGGATTGCGCATGCTCATATGATCGTCTCCTCTCCATTTTTGCAGGCCGCTCCCGGACGGGCCTGCCTTTTTAGATTCTGCCTTCATCATATTCCCCCTTTAAGGGGAAAACAATGGCTTTTATTGACTTTCCGACGGCGGACGTATACTTTTTGTGAACGATTTTTGCGTTGCAAGCAGCACCACCGCAAGGCGGGAGAAAACCCGAAAAATGCGGTTTCCCACCGCGAAAGCCGATGCCGGATCAGGCCGGTTCGCCGGCGCTCCCGAGGGAATTCCGCGCCCCTCCCCGCGTTCCGTTTACTCCAGCCGCAGCCGATTTACCGGGAGACTGGAGAAAAGCGGCATGTGCTTCTTATTTCTCACCGCCTGGGCATTACCGCTGTGGTAGACCGCATTTTGGTCTTTCAGGAGGGAAAAATCGTGGAAGATGGTTCCCACAGCGAGCTGATGGAAAAAACGGCCTTTATGCAGAATGTGTCGGGCTCAGGCGCAATGGTATGCATAACGGAGGAATCTTCCGGCATTGTGCACACCTTTTTGCAGTTTTTCTGTCTTTTTGCTTGTAGACAATCCACAGGAGAGGGAGCTACAATACAAGTAGATTTGAGAAATTCCGGGGCCCGGCCCGGCCCCTCGAGGGAGGAAGATCGTATGATGTATGCAGACCACAAGGAGGATGCGCAGAAGTCAGGGCGCACAAAGGTGAAGGATATCATCAAGAGCTTTACCTATGGCGGCGTGTCTCTGGAGGACAGCCTCTGGAAACGCCAGCGGGATTATGTGATCGAGCTCTATCTGAGCCTTTCCAACGGGGATATTCTGAAAGGCTCCCTGCGCCATGCGGGGGTGTGTTCCCATTATAACGGCCTTCCCGGCTGGGGAGGCACCCTTGGGCAGATGCTGGGATCCTATGCCAAGCTGTACTGCGTAACGGGGGATTACCGCCTGAAGGCCAAGGCTGTTTCCCTTTTTGAGGAATGGGCGGCTCTTGCGGACGAACATCCGGAGCTTTACCACCAGGGAACTTACAGCTATGACAAGATGATCGGCGGCATGCTGGATATGTATGAATATATGGGCTATGAGCCTGTGAAGGAATATATTTCCAGACTTACGGATCAATCCATAAAGGATCTGGACCGTTCCATCGACAGGGACGGCCTGCAGGATCACCGCATGAAGGGCCAGATCGAATGGTATACCCTGCCGGAGAACGTCTACAGGGCCTATCAGCTTTTTGGGGATGAAAAATATAAGGAGCACGCCTCCGCCTGGCATTACGACTATATGTGGAACAAGGTGCTCAATCATGATTTCAAGATCGGCCCGCGCCATGCCTACAGCCACGTGAATACCCTTTCCAGCGCGGCCAGGGCCTATGAGGTCACCGGAGAGAAAAAGTACCTGGATATCATGAAGATCGCCTACGATGAGATCACGGAGCACCACACGTACGCCACCGGCGGCTACGGCCCCGGCGAGAACCTGTTTGTGGACCGGGAGGGCTATCTGGGCTTCATGCTCCTTTCCACCTGGGATCTGGGCGGCGAGGACCCAAGCTTCATCAATTTTGCAGGCCAGCGGGTGGCAAGAAGCGACGCCTGGGGCAGCTGTGAGGTGTCCTGCTGCGCGTGGGCCGTATTCAAACTCTGCAATTATCTGCTGCGCCACACAGGCGACGCGAAATACGGCATGTGGGCCGAGCAGATGCTCTATAACTGCACAGGAGGCCAGCCGGACATAAAGCCCAACGGCGAACTGCTCTATTACGCCGATTATTTCGCCGACGGCGGCATGAAATCCACCGTGGACCGCCGCCTGCGGGCGGGAGGCGAGAATTTCCTGTGGCAGTGCTGCAGCGGCACGTTCCCTCAGGATGTGGCGGAATATTCCAACATGATCTATTATTACGATGAGGATTCCCTCTATGTTTCTCAGTATCTGCCCTCTTCGGTGGAGTGGGAGCGAAAGGAAGGAAAGGTCACGGTGGAGAATTTCTCCGATTTTCCGAAGCACAGCGCCCTTCGCTTCCGCGTCTGTGCGCCGGAGGGCTCCCGCTTTTCCCTGAAATTCCGCGTCCCCGCCTGGGCGGACGGAGAGAACACCGTAAAGGTAAACGGCAGGGCTCTGGATGTTTCCGCCGAACCCAACACTTGGCTCGTGCTCGAGCGGGAATGGAGCAAGGACGACCTGGTGGAGATCGAATATCCCTTCCGCCTGTGGTTCAAGCCTGTGGATGAGCAGCACCCCAATTTGGTCGCTCTGAATTACGGCCCCATAGTGATGGTCAGCACAGAGATGACCATTCTGGTCGGCGATATGCAGCACCCGGAGGAGTGGATCCTTCCTGTGGAGGGCGAGGAGATGACCTTCCGGACAAAGCCCGGCCATACGGGCGCTCTGGATTTTGTCTGCCGCACCTTCAGGCCCTACTATACGTATCCCGAGAATACGTGGTATTTCATGTATCATCGGATCTATAAGGACGACAAGGAGAAAAAGGTGGTCAACCGCACGATTAACGCGTGACGGTGGGGAGTAAGGATACCTCATTATAGAACGGGCCCCTGTTCCCATTGGGAGCAGGGG
>URRG01000297.1 GCA_900550095.1 uncultured Oscillospiraceae bacterium | reverse complement strand
AGCATAGAAGCCTATTCAGAGGCGCCTGCCGCCGACTTGCCTGTAGGGCTTCGGGCCGTAAGAGAAAGCATTGGCTGAAATTGTCTGAATGATAAAAGCCTCCGCACCGACATAAGCGGTGCGGAGGCTTTTATAGCTGTGCATGGTTCTATTTCAGATTTTCCAGAAATCCATGGATTTCCGCTTCATCGGTGAAGCCGGCGTTTTCAGGCGTCTGAAACAGAGAAAAGTTCTCAGCATGGCGGATAGCCTCTCCGGGCTCCAGCCAATATAGGGGGCTGAACGTCTCCAGCTGCAGGCAGCTTCCTGTTACCGACGCGCGGAAGGAACAGCCGTGATTGGGATACCATACCCCTTCGCTGTGGACATATCTCTGGAGCAGGGTGTTTTTTCCCAGAACGTATGCGGCCCACCCGGCCTGGTTGTTGATTCCCAGAGACAGAGGACGGTTTTCGCATTGGGCTTTCAGGCGGATATATTGATCGTCTTCCCCCAGATGGAGCCTGTGATCCCGAGGTGAACTGCCGGGCCAGAAGGCAAAAATACGGCTGGGAACCGATGGTTCCGCCGGAGAGATGTTCTGCGGGAGAAGAAGGGTCCCCCCCGGGAGCAGCATGGTAATGGACCAGAGCCCCAGATGGATCCGTTCCTTCGCATGATTTTTCAGAGTGTGTACCGCCATCATATCCGCCGTCTGCTCGTTGAAAAGAAGCTCCATGGATAGCTGAAGGCCGCTGTTTTTCCGGCGCGGAGCGGTGAACTCCACACCGTTTTCGGATACGGTATAGGTCACGGGCTCATTGTCCGGGTAAAAGGAGTCTTCCTGCTCGGGGGCGATGGTGATCCTGTGGCCGCCCCAGGCGTGAAAGCCGGTTTCCTGCTTGGCCTGGTTTTCTGTAAACAATATGTTTTCCTCCCCGGAAAAGGAGTATGAAAGGATCCGAGGGCCTTTGTCTATGGTGATAAGGGCTGCGACAGGCCCAGCGGCGATATGCACGCATTTCCCGTATTCCGGGTGTTGGATTTCCTTAACGGCTGGAGTCATGAAAGCACTTCCTCTCTGGCTTAGAAAAAAATTATGATTCGGATGTCTTTATAAGCCTGTGGCGGTATTCCTCACCGCAGGGCGGAGGCTTTGGAAGGGAGAGGGCATACAGGTCGGCGGCGGTGTTTTCCAGGCTGAATATATGCGCCTCGCGGCCTTCCAGTCTTTTCAGCTGGGCCGAGGTGGTCAGAAGAGGGAGAGGGAGATGCCGGGCAATGGTTTTCAGATACGCTTCCCCCCGGCCGGTAAAGCCCAAAATGCGGATGTAAGGCGGAAAGCCCTCAGCGTCTTCCACACACAGCCCCAGATATGCGCCCATCACAATCCGGCGGATGCGGGCCAGAGAATACCGCTTGGATTTCACAGAGATGAGAAGCTCTTCCAGAGAAGAGGCTTCCCGGGCCATCTGGAAAAGCCGGTTTTCCAGACCTTCGCTGATATCCGGAAGGCGCAGGAAATCTTCCGGTTTCATCCTTCTTAGTGTGGACAGAATTGCATTTTCCATTCGGGACATACGGGAAGGGCATTCTCCTTTTTTTGCGGCCTCTGCAATCCCTTCTTCTGAAGGGCGGGGAAGACAGGCTTTCCAGCACCCTCTTTTCTCTAAAGAAAAGGCGTCTTTTTTTCGGAGCACGTTTCGCAGAGCGCTCCCGCTGGCCATATTGTCCTCTATCGACGAAGCATGATGACCGGGGCCGATGCGCCGTATGGAGCAGGGGACCATAGGGCTTTTCTGCTGCAAAATGGCTCTGCAGTATTCGATGCCGAGAGTATTGTTCGGTTCGCGCAGCAGGGAAGAACGCTCTTTTCCGGCGAGGAGCTCCACTGCTTTTTCCCTGGCGGCAGCAAAGGAAAGTCCTGTTTCCAGAGGCTTTCGAACCGCTTCTGTAAAAGCCTTCGTTTCCAGAAGACGGGCAATTTCCCAGAGAGGAGCAGCCAGGCCGCATTCGCTTCCGAACCAAAGCTCCTGAGCGCCTAAGCCAGTGAGGAGAGAAACGCCGCCCCTGGCAAAGGTTTCTGCACCGGACATAGCCCAGGGAAGGGGCAGCTCCGCCACCAGGTCGGCCCCCAGCTGGAGAGCCGCCTCTGCCCTGTATGCCTTGGGAAGAAGAGCGGGTTCTCCGCGTTGGACGAAATTGCCGCTCATAACCGCCAGAACGACCTCTGCGCCGCCTTCCCGGGCTGCCTGCAGGAGAATATGGTGTCCCTTGTGAAGAGGGTTGAATTCGGCGATGATTCCGGCGGTCTTCAGGGGCATGCGGACGTCTCCTTTCCATAGGGCCCCAAAGGATTGTGAAATAGGAATATCCCTTGCAATCGCCCGGTATTTGTACTATAGTATATATATTACAGGATTGTCCTTTTCTATGCAAGTTCTATGTCAGGTTTGTTTCCCGAAGTGCCGCTTTGGGAAAAGGAATATAATTAAGCAGGAGGATTTGAGGTACATGAAGGTATTGGTCATCAATGCGGGCAGTTCTTCGCTGAAATATCAGCTCATTGATATGGATACTGAAAGCGTGCTGGCAAAAGGGAATTGTGAAAGAATCGGGATGGAGAAAGGGATTTTCAGCCATAAGACCTTTGACGGCCGGGAGATAAAAGCTGCTCCCCAGATGGAAAATCATACCGACGCGTTCCGTTTGGTTACAGAAGCTTTGATGGATCGCGAAAACGGGGTTATCACAAAGCTCAGCGAGATTTCGGCTATCGGCCACCGGGTGGCTCAGGGCGGCGCGATCTTCAACAAATCTCTGCTGGTGAATGAAGACGTCATAAAAGGCATTGAAAGCCTGATTCCGCTGGCGCCGCTGCACAACGGCCCGGAGCTGGACGGTATCCGCGCCTGCCGGGAGGTTTTCGGCCCCAAGGTCCCTCAATGTGTGGTATTTGACACATCCTTCCATTCCACTATGCCCCGGAAGGCGTATATGTACGCTATCCCCTATGAATACTATGAAAAATATAATATCCGGCGCTATGGCTTCCACGGCACCTCTCACCGGTATGTAAGCAAGCACTGCGCCCATTTGATGCATCAGCCCCTTGAGGATATCAAGATGATTACCTGTCATCTGGGCAACGGCTCCTCTATCGCCGCCATCAATGACGGCCGGGTAATGGACACATCCATGGGTCTTACGCCTTTGGACGGTTTCATGATGGGCACCCGCTGCGGCTCTCTCGACCCTTCCGTGGTGACCTTTATCATGGAGAAAGAGGGCCTTACGCCCGAGCAGATGGATGAGATCCTTAATAAGAAATCGGGCCTTTTGGGTATTTCCGGTATTTCCAGCGACGACCGGGATATCACCAAGGCTGAGATCGAGGGCAACGACCGTGCTATTTTGGCCCATGAGATGCTGGTATATCAGATCATCAAGCAGATAGGCGCGTATGCGGCGGCTATGAACGGTGTGGACTGTATCGTCTTTACCGCTGGGCTGGGTGAAAATCAGGCTCATCTCCGGTATTCTATCTGCCGAGGGCTCAAATATCTGGGCCTGAAGATCAACCCTGAGATCAACGACCAGATGCGCAGCGGAAGAGAGGGCAAGATTTCCACCTACGATTCCAAGGTGGATGTATATGTGATTACTACCAATGAAGAATTGGTTATCGCCCGGGATACGAAAGAGATTGTTGAGAAGCTGGTGTATGCATCCGCCAGCGACGCCACTGTGGTGGATCTGGAAGATATTTAAGAATTTCACATAGAGCAAGCGG
>URRG01000296.1 GCA_900550095.1 uncultured Oscillospiraceae bacterium | reverse complement strand
GGCAGCTGTTCATTCGGTGAACTGCCGGCCCTTTCCTTCATCATAAGATAAAGTCGTAAAAATGTAAAGTACTGAAATGCATATGGGGAAAATTAATCCCCCATATACCGGTCATAGGCCGCCTGCTTGATTTCCAGCCAGCGGGAAAGGCCCATGTTTTCCAGTTCGCTGAGATATGTGTCCCATTCGGAGTCGATATTGCCGTTGCGCATCCATTCGCTGGTTTTCTGATCGATATAGGTCTGTATATCGGTCTGCAGCTGGCTCATTTCCTGGGATTCCTCATCAGAATAGTAAACAGGCTGCATGGGATCGGGATCTGCGAAGGGATGGATGTTTTCTTCTACAAAGGCCACCTTTTCATCCGTGCTGGGAAGCCGCAGGCGTTCCGTATACATGCGCGGGGTGACTGCCAAAATCTGGGCGGTACAGTTTGCAAAACGGTCGTCTGCTACGGACAGGCCCTCGGGCGGGGTGCGGACGGTCAGCGTCCCGTCCTCGTTCTCGATTAGGCGAACTCCGATGGGGCCTTCAATGTGCTCGATGGAATTGGTTTCGTCAAAGAAATAGTCTAGCCAGCGCATAGCCACTTCCGGATGCCGGCAGGCGCTCGTAATAGCTCCCCAGCCTCTGGCGACACCGGGCATGGGGCTGCGGTAGGTGACGGGTTCCCTTCCGTCCTCGTGTCTAAGCAGGGGAAGATATTCCATGGCGTCGTTATTGGCCTTGTTAGAGATAACGTCGTTCTGATCCCAAAGCTGGACATAGCCGACTACGGGAGTTTCCTGATTCAAAAGGGCCAGCAGATCGGATTCTGTTTTTGTAAAGCCCTCCATATCCATCAGGCCTTCCCTGTAAAGCTTTGCCAGATAGGTCACGGCCTCCTTATAAGCAGGCAGGGTAGCCTGGCAGATAACCTTTCCGTCCTGGATGTCGGCATAGGTCTCCTCGCTGTTGCTGATGGCCAGTCCAAAGGAGTTCATGATATATGTGACGCCGTAGTTTTCCGTGAGCGGAGATTTGGCTCCTTTTGCAAAGGCAAAGGGGATTTCGTCTGCCTTGCCGTTGCCATTGGGATCGTTTTCTTTAAAAGCTTTTAGAACGGTATAGAATTCGTCCAGCGTCGTGGGCATGGAAAGCCCCAGTGCGTCCAGCCATTCCGTGTTGATAGCCCCCACACCTGTCGTCGTCATCCAGGGGCCCGAGTTGATGCGGGCAAGACCATATATATTGCCGTCCGGTGCTGTTATGAATTTTTCCAGATCGGGGAATTCATCATAGTGTTTTTTGAAATTTACACCGTATTCTTCCAGAAGTTCCTGCATAGGGATGAAAGTTCCCTCCGGGCCGTATTTGGTAAGATCAGAGGTAGTAAGGGCGGAGTCAAAGATATCTGGAAGATCGCCGGTGGCCAGAGCTAAACTTTTTTTATCATTCCATCCGGTAGAGGGGACCATGATCCATTCTGCATGGACATTCATGGTCTCTTCAGCTTCTTTCATCAGATCAAGATCGTTTAGATCCGAGGGCATCTGAGGGTTTGAGCTCATCATGACCCGGAGCGTGACTTTCTCATCCGGGCAGATAGGGTAGCCTGTTTTGTTGAAATTGGCGATTTCTCCGTTTGCTGCAGAGGCTCCAGAGGAAGCGCTTCCTCCGGAAGAGCCTCCGCAGCCGGCAAACGGCAGGAGCAGGGATAGGGCAAGCGCCAAAGCTGCAGGCCGTTTGAACCAGTTGAACCAGGTCTTTTTCATGTTTTTTCCTCCTTTTATATCATACTGAACGAATCAGAGGCGTGCGGAGGCCGCGTCTGAAAGGCGCGGCTGTCCTTTTTCAGGGAAAGGCAAACAAGCAGAGACAGATACTGCCGGCCACCGCCCCCTCTGAAAAGAGTTCAGCCTTTGATAGATCCAACCATGATTCCCGTGACAAAGTATTTTTGTATGAATGGGTAAAGAATCAAAACGGGGACGCTGGCGACCACGATCACGCCGTATTTGATGAGCTCGGCGGCCTTCTGCCTTTCAATCAGGCCTGCCACATCATCCATCATATTGGCGTTCGGCTGGTTCTGGATCAGGATATTGCGCAGAATGATCTGCAATGGATATTTGGCTTCGCTTTCCAAATAAATCAGGGCATTGAAAAAGGTGTTCCAGTGTGAAATTGCGTAAAATAGGATCATGACGGCCACAACCGCTTTGGAAACAGGCAGCACAATTTGCGTGAAAAAGCGGAGGGTCCGGCAGCCGTCGATCATGGCGGCGTCCAACAGCTCAGGGGGGATAGTGGTTTCAAAGAACGAGCGGGCGATCATCAGATTCCACACCTGCACGGCTGTGGGGAGGATCATGGCCCAAACAGTATCGATCAGATGGAGCTGGTCGACCACCATATAGGTGGGGATCATACCCCCGTTAAAAAACATGGTGAACACGATAAAGATCAGGATTCCCCTTCGGCCGGGAAGATCCTTCCGGGAAAGGGCATAGCCGGCCGTCAGCGTCAGGATTACATTCAGGGCCGTTCCCAAAACGGTATAGAGAATCGTGTTTCGGTAGCCGGCCCAGATATCCTCTTCCCCCAAAATTTTTTCATAGCCGGTGAATGTGATCCCCTTGGGGAAAAGCACCACCTGGCCTGTGAGAACATAATTGGGATCGCTTATGGAGGCGATCAGCATAAAATATAGGGGATACAGGCAGATAAACAGCACAAAAATCATGATGACAAAAACCACTGCGTCAAAAAGGATATCGGATTTTGAGCGGCGGATCCGGCTGCGCCTTGCGTTTAACAAGCGAATCTCCCCCTTTCTCACCACAGGCTGGTGTCGGTCAACCTGCGGGAAACCCAGTTGACGATGACCACCAGAACGCAGCCGATTACGGAATTGAAAAGGCCCACAGCGGTGGAATAGCTGAACTGGGCGCCTAACAGCCCCTGTTTGTATACATATGTCGAAATGATTTCTGAAGCAGAAATATTCAGCGTCGTCTGCATGAGAAAGGCCTTTTCGAAGCCAATAGACATGATCCGCCCTAGGTTCAGAAGAAGCATGGTAATGGCGGTGGGCATGATCCCCGGGATATCGATGTGGATAGTGCGCTTGAGCTTGCTGGCGCCGTCCACCATGGCGGCCTCATGCAGATCCTGGCTGATTCCCGTGAGGGCGGCGATATAAATAATAGCTGCCTGCCCTGTGTTCTGCCATACGCCGGACCATACGTATACAGATTGAAAGAGCTCCGGTTCTGCCATAAAATATACGGGCTCTCCTCCGAGAGAGGTAATGAGGAAATTCAAAATACCTGTCTGAGGGGAAAGAAAAATATTCAGCATGCCCACTAAAACAACGACGGATATGAAGTAGGGCGCATAAGAGACTGTTTGAACGAGCTTCTTAAACCGGGGCATCCTCATCTGGTTCAGCAGCAGGGCAAAAACGATAGGGATTGGAAAATTGGCGATGAGGTTATAAAGGCTCAGGGAAACGGTATTAGAGAAGATTTGCCAGAAATTATAGGAGCTGAAGAAACGTTCAAAGTGTTTTAACCCCACCCAGGGGCTTCCGAAGATCCCCTTTGTGGCGGAATAGTCCTCAAAGGCCATCAGCACCCCGCCCATGGGTAAATATAGAAAAATAAAAATATAGATGAGCGTGGGCGCTAAAAGAAGATAAAGCTCCCAATGCCGGGAAATCAAAAGCCTGCATTTTCTCCATATGCCTGTATTAGCTGTTTTGCCGGTTCCGGCATATGCCGCCATAGACGAACA
>URRG01000295.1 GCA_900550095.1 uncultured Oscillospiraceae bacterium | reverse complement strand
TGCTGGTTCCGGGGGCGTTGAGCTCCAGGCAGTCCGGCCCGTCGCAGGATTCCTGGAAAACGCCGGCCCTGCCGAGCAGGGCGCGGAATTCATCCATGTGCTCTTCAGGGATATGGTTGAAACGCACTTTTTCGAGGGGAAGGCCCATCAGGGGGCGCAGAGTTTCCACATGGGTGGAAAAGGAGGAAAGCTGCCGTTTGAAAGCGGGCTCCATAGGAGCCTCGCGCAGGAATTTTTGCCCCTTAGGCTCCAGGAAGGCGCTGCCTCCGTAATAGATTTCGCTGTTGAGCCATGGGACTTCCTCCGCCATGCGGAGCAGATTGGCGGACGGCTCCGGCGGGATCAGAGAGGTAAAAAGGGGCCTGCCTTCCCGGAGATCCATCACGGCGGCTCCGTTTGAGATGATAGCGTAGCGGACGCAGTCCAGCCTGCGGAGGATCTCCGGCAGGTGCGACATAGTCCGTCCGCTGGCGGGAACGATATATATGCCGCGGTTTGCGGCTGCCCGGAGGACGCGCACCGTCCTGCCGGCAATATGCATGTGGTCGTCAGAAAGAAGCGTGCCGTCCATATCCAGGGCGATCAGCCGTATGCTCATTCTATCGGCTCCTTTTCTGTAAAAAATACGCCGCGCGTCTCTTTTCCGGGCAGATTTCTGCAGAGGGTTCCGGCGGGAAAGAGCGTTGCGCCGTATTCAGTATACTGAATACGGCCTCTGTAGAAATACCGAATTTGGAATTTAAAGCGTATAAGCCGTTTTTTCTCATTTGCCGGGGATGCCGGAGAAGGCAAACTCTCAAAAACCTCTTTCAACTGAAAGGAAAATAGGGTACAATCCATATAGAGAACAATTGAGAAACCCGGATATCCGGAACGAAAGGGACGATTTTACATATGGGGCTTTCTATATGCTTTGACGGCATTCCCAAGGGGAAGAGGAATTTGATCACAGATGTGCCTGGGGTTTTGGTGGGGCATAAGACTCTCAGCTGCGGGGACATACAGACGGGCGTCACCGCTGTTCTGCCCCATGGCGGGAATCTGTTTCAGGAGAAGGTGCCCGCCGCCGTGCACGTGATCAACGGCTTCGGGAAAACGGCGGGTTCCATCCAGATCGAGGAACTGGGGACGCTGGAGACGCCCATCCTTCTGACAAATACCCTCAGCGTAGGGGATGTTTCCTCCGCCCTGGTGCGGTATATGCTGGAGAGAAACCCGGATATCGGTCTTACAACGGGCACAGTCAATCCCCTTGTGCTGGAATGCAACGACGGGGAGCTCAACGATATCCGCGGGCAGCACGTGAGGGAAGAGGACGTCCGGGAGGCCCTTGGCAGTGCGTCAGCCGACTTTGAAGAGGGAGCCGTTGGGGCTGGAAGAGGCATGGTGTGCTGCCAGATGAAGGGCGGCATAGGCTCTTCTTCCCGTGTGCTGCATTTCAGCGGAAGGGAATACCATGTGGGGGCCCTGGTGCTTTCCAATTTCGGTTCCCTGCGGGATCTGGTGATCGCCGGGCGCTTTGTGGGGCCCAGTCTGGCCGCAGATATGGATATGGAAGAGGATACAGGCTCCATCATCGTGCTCCTGGCTACGGATATCCCCATGAGCGCGCGCCAGCTCAAACGTCTGTGCAGAAGGGCCAGCGTGGGTATCTCCCGCACGGGCGGCCATATTGGGAACGGCAGCGGAGAGATCGCCGCCGCCTTCACCACGGCCAACCGGATCCCCCATTATGAAAAGGAGGATATCCTTCCCATGGCCGTGCTGGCGGAAAAAAATATGAACCAGGTGTTCCGGGCCGCGATCGGCGCGGTGGAGGAAGCTGTGATCAGCTCCATGCTCCACGCGGAACCCGTCAGGGGGAGGGCCGGGAATTTCCGGGACAGCCTTGCGAATTGGGTGCGGCAGGAGGATTTTCCGCCTGCCTGCAAAGGGTAAGGAGGTTTTTTCATGCGGTATTACGGAACGCTGGGGCCCGCCTGCCAAGATGAGGCAACGCTCCTTTGCATGCTTCGGGAGGGGCTCACGGGCATGCGGCTGAATCTTTCCCATGGAGGCCTGCGGGAAAATGCCTGTCTGCTCCGGGCTTTTCGCAGCGCGGCGGAAAAGGCGGGAGTTTCCCCGGAACTGCTGATCGACCTGCAGGGGCCCGAGCTTCGGGTAGGCGCGATGCGGAACCCCCTAGCCCTGCGGGAAGGGGAGCGGACTCTCCTGATCCCTGGGGAACTTGCAGGGGAGGAGAAAGGGATTCCGCTCCCCTCTCTGCTTCTCAGCCGCCTGCAGGAGGGAGATTCCCTCCTTCTGGACGACGGGCGCCTTCTGCTTAGAGCGGAGAGGGCGGAAGGAGCAGAAGGGCTGTGGCGTGGGCTCGTGCTGCGCGGCGGCACTCTTCTGCCCCATAAGAGCGTTGCCGTAGAAGGCCGGGAGATTCCCGCGCCGGTTTTAACGGAAGGAGACCGGAAAAATCTTAGCCTTGCGGGAGAGTGGGGCGTTACGGGCGTTATGCAGCCCTTTGTCCGAGGACCGGAGGATCTGCGGGAGCTCCGTTCTGCGCTGGAAAAAGCCGGACTGCCGCATGTGCGGATCCTGGCTAAGATCGAAAGCCTCTCCGGTGCCGCGCGCCTTAGGGAATTGCTTCCCTATGCGGATGAGATCGTGGTCGCCCGCGGGGATTTGGGGAACAGCATGCCTCTCTGGCGGCTGCCCGCCGCGCAGAAGCGTATGGCGCGGATCTGCCGGGAAGCAGGGAAGCCTTTCATGGTGGTGACGCAGCTGCTGGCTTCCATGGAGTACAGCGCCGTTCCCACCCGTGCGGAGGTAAGCGACATTTTCAATGCCGTTTTGGACGGGGCTTCTTCTTTGATGGTCACAGGGGAGACGGCGGCAGGAAAATACCCGGAGGCCGTATGCCGGTATCTGGTGAAAACAGGAGAGGAGGCCCTGCAGTTCCTGGACCGGGGATATGGAACGGAAAAGTAAAGCCGCCGGGATTTTCTTCGGGCTATTGACCGGATATCCCGGGCATATTATAATGGAAAAAGAATGAATAAAGCGAGACCGCGGCGGGAGAGGGCCTTCACCCGGCGGCTGTATGGATGCGGCGGTCAAAAAAGGAGAGAAAACGCTCATGGGATTTGCAGAAGAGTATAGAAGCAAGCTGACTACGGCGGAAGAGGCCGTAAAGGCTGTGAAATCGGGCGACTGGGTGGATTACGGCTGGTGCACAGCCACCGCGCTGGAGCTGGACAAGGCTCTGGCGAAACGCGCCGGAGAACTGGAGGATGTGAAGCTCCGGGGCGGCATCCTCATGTGGAAACCCGCTGTATTCGACGTTCCCGAGGCAGCGAAGCATTTCACTTGGAATTCCTGGCACATGTCGGGGTTTGAAAGACGCGAGGTAGCCACGGGCCTGGCTTATTACTGCCCGATCCGCTATTCGGAGCTCCCCCGTTACTACAGGGAAAATATGGCTCCCATCGATGTGGCGATGTTCCAGGTGGGGCCCATGGATGAAGAGGGCAATTTCAATTTCGGGCCCAACGCTTCTCATATGGAGGCGGTTTGTGAACGGGCCAAGATCATCATTGTTGAGGTCAATGAGAATATGCCCCGCTGTCTGGGCGGCTGGGGCGAGTCGATCCATATTTCCAAGGTGGATATGATCGTGGAAGGGAAGAATCCCCCCATCGCAGAGCTGGGCGCAGGCGGGCCCGCCACAGAGGTGGACGAGGCTGTTGCAAAGCTGATCGTGGAGCGTATCCCCAACGGCGCCTGCCTGCAGCTGGG
>URRG01000294.1 GCA_900550095.1 uncultured Oscillospiraceae bacterium | reverse complement strand
CAGTCGTTTCCCATTCCACATAGTAGGCGTCTTTCTGGGCATCCCAGCGGCAGCGGGGATGTTTGATCTCGCCGTCGGAGAGCTTTAAGAAGCAGGCTTCCTCATAGCGGACCAGATCCTTGGAAGTGAAGAGCATCATACAGCCAACGGAAAGAGGATCGGGCGCGTTTTGGTTGCGGCGTACGGCGGAAACGCCGAAGGAGCCGTCCGCCATACGGAAGATCCAGGGGTAGAGCAAGGTCTTGGTGGTACCCTGGATGCGTCCTTCTGTAAAGGTGCATTTTGGGAACAGGATGCCGGTGTTGTTGCGCAGGGCGGTAAAAGTCTCTCCATCTTTGCTGACGGCCAGGTGCATGGCATGCTCCCAGTCGCAGTTGTAGGCGTGGTCGTGGCCCGGGTAATTTGAAGCGTCATAGCAGCCTTCTCCTCGTTTCGTGTAAGCAAGGATATAGGGCATCGTAAACTCCTCCTTCAATGATGGTCTGAAATGGTGTAGTGGTCCGAAAGTAGTGCAAAACTGAACGCTTGGGGTTTACAGGGGCTTATACGTAAATCAGGGGGCAGGACAGCTCCCGCCCCCAGAAATACCTGAAATATGATTTTCCGCCGCTTCGCCTATGTGGATATAACGAGGCTTCCTGACCGAGTCCGTCTTTTCCGGCTCTCTTGCTGTTGAGACATAAAACATGAAACACGGAACGAGGGCCGAAGGCCGGGATTCCCCGGCCCTATATGCGCTTTTGGCAGCCGCTTCCGGAGCAAATCAAAACGTTTGCAGGCTGCCGAAACGAAGGACCATGGAACATAGGAGGGAGCCGCAGCTGCAAAGGGCTGCGTACTGCCTGCCGGTTCTATAGCCGTTTGCCCGGCGCGTCTGCTCGTTTGGAAGCGGCCTCCTGCCGCGCCACAGTCCTGCAGCCGCATGGCTGCATAGCTGCGCAGCGGATGGGTATACAGAGGCACAGCGGCTCCTCAAAAGGGTTAAGACAATCCCCGTCATTCATTTTACGGGATCTTCCCCCAAAAGGAAAGAGGCAAATGTCGAACGGAAAGTGACCAAAGTTGAAGGGAAATAAGGCAAATTCAAATACCGGTATACCAATTTTGAGCAGTAAATCGGTAAAAGAGATAAAACGGTATGCCTCTTGCGGAAGCGGTCCTCCCGCCGGCTCCCCGGCCCTTCGGGCTATCCGCCTGCGGTTTCTGCGGCGGCTCTGAGATTCGGTTCTATTTTTCGGATTTACGCATTTTTTGTTCTGTATTTCTATATTTCCGGATCTCTGGATCTCTGGATCTCCAGATTGCCCGGTATCCTGCCGTCCGGATATTCGGACTCTGCAGTTTTTGGGCTTCCAAGGCTGCCGGCTATAGGATGCCCGGGCCTTTTGCCCTGCCGCTTTCGCCGGGCAGTTTTTGACCGCGGCTCTATGCCGGCCCTATTCTGTCTCCAGCACGGAGGCTTCCTCCAGCATTTTCCGGATTTCGATATGCTGGGGACATTGCTCCTCACATGCGCCGCACTTTATGCAGTCGCTGGCCTTCCCTCTTTCGCGGACGGCGTTCCGATACTGGTTTTGGGCCGCGGAAAGGTGGTTATAGGACATATAGTGGTTATATGCGGAGAATATGCCGGGGATATTGATGCTCTGAGGGCAGGAATTCACACAATATTTGCAATCTGTGCATGGGATGGTTCTCGCTTCTTCCATGCGCTTTTTGACCTCCTCGATCACAGCCCGTTCCGCGTCGCTCAGGGGCTTTATTTCCTGCATAAAGGAGGTGTTGTCCTCCACCTGCTCCAGAGTGGACATACCGCTCAGAGCGGTGATGATGCCGGGCAGGGAGGCGCAGAACCGCAGCGCCCAGGAGGCCAGGGAAGCGTCGGGAGCGTACTCCCGCATGGGGGCGCTGATATCTTCCCGCATAGTCACCAGAGAACCGCCTTTTACCGGTTCCATGATCAGGACAGGTGTGTTGTGCTTCATGGCTGTTTCGTAGCACCGGCGGGACTGTACGCCGGGATTCTCCCAGTCTGCGTAGTTGATCTGCAGCTGCACAAACTCAGACTCAGGATGAGCGGAGAGAATGCTTTCCAGCGCTTCCGGCGTATCGTGGAAGGAAAAACCGATATGGCGGATCTTGCCTTCTTCTTTCTTTTTACGGATGAACTCCCAGGCGCCCACTTCCTCCGCCGTTTTGGCGGTGTTGGCGTTCAGGCCGTGGAGAAGGTAAAAATCAAAATACTC
This sequence comes from uncultured Oscillospiraceae bacterium, assembly GCA_900550095.1. GTDB lineage: Bacteria > Bacillota > Clostridia > Oscillospirales > Acutalibacteraceae > UMGS1264. The sequence goes on along the minus strand of URRG01000294.1, from coordinate 1,545 downwards.
CACTCCGGCCCGCTCCATGGAGGTGGTAAAAATGCGTTCCATATCCTCTTCGGTTTTCAGCTCGTGCATGGGAAGCTTTGTGGCCAGCTGGAAGCTTTCGCGTGGGTAGCGCTTTACGATGGCCTCTCTGGCAGCCACTTCGGAGGTGCCGTTTATGTAGACATAGGCGGTGTCGAAATAGGTGAATCCCCTTTCCATATAGAGATCCACCATTTTTTTGGTCAGCTCCATATCTACGGCCCCGTCCTTCATAGGAAGGCGCATCAGGCCGAAGCCCAGTTTGGGGATGTTTTTTCCCAGATAATTCTCTTGCATAGCTTTTTCCTCCTTTTATTATGCAAGTTAGCAGCTTCAGATTCGGGCGGGATTCCTGCAGGGCAAAGCCCTGTTTACAAAGCTCCCGGCGCCCGGCTTCCAGGAACTTCTATTCACGCTTCCGGGCCTCAGTAACATTTTCTTCCGATAAGAAGGAAAGCAGGAGGCCTGGAAACCGGAAGGCAAAATCGGGAAAGAGCATTGGAAAGGACAATATGCAGTTGTCCTTCAACACGTTGAGCCGCAGCTGTGCACACAGCTCAGGTTGAAAGGCTATTCCTCTTCTTCCTGCTGTTCCAAATCGATGGAAAGGCCATCCTCCGTGAGATGCGCGGGGAAAAGATGAAGCCTTTCATCCGTGCTCAGGATGTTTTTGTTGGGCTGGTGGATGGAGAGGATGAGACGGCCCATAAGGTCGCGGAAGAGCATCCCGTGGCCTCCGTCGTTTTCATAGAGAGGCTTATCGCAGTGTTCCCAGGGGCCTTCTATAGTTCCGTTCAGGCTGCGGACCACGCCCGTTTTATACACGCTTTCCCCGCCTGTGCTCCAAAGGGTGCACAGGGCGCCGGAAGCATCGTAGAAAAGGAAGGGCCCGTCCGTCACATAGGTTTCATCATGGATGGGGACTCCGTTATACTGCTCGATATAATCCGGCTTCGTCCATGGGGCCTCGCTTCCCCTGAAAAGAAGGATGGGCTCCCCGGCGGCCCGCTTCAAATCTTCCGTAAGGGGGACGGCCTCCACGGTCCCGTCGTGGATTTGGATCCACTCGTGGCAGTAGACCATCCAGGGCCGGCTGCTTTTATCTACGAAGAAGGTACCGTCCAGCGCCACGGTTTCCGGAGGCGTCAGCGGCCCGCCGGACCATTTTTCATAAGGGCCTGTGAGAGAATCAGAGCGGAATACGGCTGTCCCTCTGGTCTCCTCAAAGGGAAGGGTGCCGGTGTCCACGCCCGAGCCCTTCATGGTTTTGGTCACGGTGGTGAAGAGATACCAGGCTCCTTTGTAAAAATGGATCTCCGGGGCCCAGCACTGGCCCTTGGCGGGCACATCCAGGCGGAGAATGGGGAAAGGATCCTCAAAGTGGATGAGATCCTCCGTTCTGCGGAGAAATACGGCATCGTTGGGGTGCTTATTCTCTACTGTCCCCCCATTCATAACCAGGTAATAGCAGCGGTTTTCCCTATCCGTGACAAGAAACGGGTCGCGGATGCGCATGTCTTTTCTGTG
>URRG01000293.1 GCA_900550095.1 uncultured Oscillospiraceae bacterium | reverse complement strand
TGATATGGACGTATAGGACGTGTAGATGCGTATATCGTATGCCTGCGCTTGAGCAGGAACGCGTCTGCTTATACTATTTGTATTGTATTACAGTTCGTATATTATCCCGTTTTTTCTATGTGCGCGCCGACCGTTAGGGAAAGAAACGGCAAGAAGCGGCGGGCTTTGAACGATGGGAGGATGCGGTTGGTGCGTTTTGCGAGTATTTTGCGAGTATAGAAGAGTATAGAATACGTGTGAAACGGATAACAAGAAGAAAAATCGCCGCTTTTGGCGCGGACGACCGGAACATGGAGGCTGCTGTAAGAGCCTGCAGAAGCTGCAAAAGCTGAAAGCAGGGAAATACAGAGCATTAAAAACGATGCCGGTATTCGGGAACGCGCCTGTGAAGCGTCCTTATTATAGATAAAGGGAAAATTCCGACGGGCTGGGGCCTTGATTGGCCCGGCTGCGGGGTTCCTGCAGAAAACGGCGGCCGCGTGCCCGGAAGGGAGCGCGGGCTGTGCAGGCATTTCCGCATAGAAAGCGGGGACGTCTGAAAGAATGCCGTTTCCCTTTGACCAAACATAGAGGAGATTGAGTATGGACATTTTTAACTGGTTCGGCAGCATACTGGGCTATCTGCTGTGGTTTCTCTATGAAATCGTGCAGAATTACGGTATAGCGATTCTGCTCTTTACCCTGATCATGAAGATTCTCATGTTCCCCTTCTCGGTAAAGCAGCAGAAATCCATGGCATCTCAGACGAAGGTGCAGAAGAAGGTCAAGGAGCTGCAGAAGATCTACGCCAACGACCGCATGAAGCTGCAGATGGAGACCCAGAAACTGTATGAAAAAGAAGGCGTGAGCATGACGGGCGGGTGCCTGCCTATGCTGATCCCCTTCCCCATCATGCTGGGCATTTATTATTCGGTTCTGTTCCCTCTGCGCAACGCTCTGCATATCGCCGCCGAGCGCGTGACGGAGGCCACCCAGATGCTGCAGCAGATCCCCGGCATCGGGACAGGCTTCGCCAGCAATTACGGCGAAATGGAGATCATCAAGCATTTTGATTCCCTGAAGGGATACTTGACCATGTTCCAGCCCGAAGAGCTCGACAGGATCCAGTCCTTCAGCACGGGCTTCAAATTCCTGGGCCTGGATCTTCTGGCCACGCCCAGCGCTTCGGCTTTTTCCGCCATGCTGTGGCTGATCCCTGTGCTGTGCCTGGTGACCTCTCTGGGCGCTAACTTCGCCATGCAGAAGCTGCAGCCCGGCGCTCAGCAGCAGGCTGGCTGCATGAAGGTCATGATGTACGGCTTCCCCTTCTTTACCGCCTGGCTGGCGTGGACGATGCCCGCCGCCGTTGGCTTCTACTGGACGCTGCAGACTCTTCTGAGCTTTGTGCAGACCCTGGTGACCCATCGTTTTTACAGCCCCCAGAAGCTTACCGCTCAGGCGGAAGCCGCCAGAGTGGCCCGCCGCAGGGAAGAAGAGGGCCGCGTCAAGGAGCTGCCGCCTCACCAGCAGCTGGAAGTGAAACGGCAGCTGGAGGCAAAGTACCTCTACAGCGGGAAGGGCCAGAAGCAGGACGGCGGAAAAAAGAGCGGGGAGAAAAAAGCCTCTCAGGGGAAAAAGCGTTCCAAGGGGCAGAGCTCCCAGGGATCGCAGAATTCCCAGTATTTAGGAAGCAAGAAATAGGCGGGGAACAGCCGCCGTGAAACGATCCCGGCGGGAAGTATGAACGTAAGCTGCTAAGCTGCATGGAAGCATGGCCGGATATGAAAAAGAAGCCTTACAGACAGGAGGCAGAATCTCCGGCCGGTCGTGCATCCGGTCAGCGTCAGCCGGATATCTGCACGGGGCATAGAGGGAGCGGAATGGCGCCGGGCCCTTTTGCCGGACGCCGTGCACGCGCTCTGCGCAGCAGGTGCGTTGCTGTGCCGCGCGGGACGCGGCCAGACATGCAGTGAAGATGGAAAATATGCAACAGGCCGGCTGCTTTCGGCAGCCGGAAGGAATAGAGAACGAGGAGGTAATCCGCTATGATAAAGGAAGCGATCGCAACCGGCGATACCGTGGAGGCCGCCAAGGAGGCCGCCTGCCGGGAATTGGGCGTGGAATCGTACGAGGCGGAATTTGAAGTATTGGAACTGCCTGTGAAGAAGACCTTCGGCCTTTTCGGAGGAAGCCCCGCCAAGGTCAGGGCGTATGTGAAAACGAAACCGGCTCAGGTGGCTGCCGACTATCTTCGGGAGCTTCTGAAGCATATGGGCGTGGGAGACGTGGAATTTTCCATTCAGGAAGAGGAAAACGGCGCGGTGATCACCATCACGGGGGACGATATCGGCTTTGTGATCGGCCACCGCGGCGAGACGCTGGACGCCCTTCAGTATCTCTCGGGCCTGGTTTCCAACCATGTGGAAAATTCCTATTACAGGATTACCCTGGATATCGGCAATTACAGGGAAAAGCGCAGGGACACCTTGGACGTTCTGGGCAAAAAGATGGCGGCCAAGGCTGTGCGCACCGGCAGAAACGTTTCGCTGGAGCCGATGAACCCCTACGAGAGAAGGATCATCCATACGGCGGTGCAGACCGTCGAGGGAGCGAAATCCTGGAGCGAAGGGGAGGATACGGGCCGCCATGTGGTCATCGGCCCTGTGGAAGGCGAAAGGCCCCAGCGCCGTTACCGGGACGACGGGCGGGAGAGAGGCCGCTTCGGGAGCCGGTATGACAGGTATGACAGGGGCGGTTACCGTCAGGACCGCGACCGCCGCGGCTATGCTCCCCGCAGGGATTTCGGGGAAGGAAGATATCCCCAGAGGCAGGAGCCTTCCGGAGCTTCAGCAGCTCCTGCGGCTCCTGCAGCCCCGGCCGCGCCCCGGCAGGAGATCAAGGGCGCCCTTTATGGCCGTATCGAAGTGGCGAAGAAAAACACCGAGGAGTCCGGCGAGTAAGCGGCAGGCTGGGTGTTACAGCAAAGTTTCGCAGAAAATGCGTGTGCACAGGCGGATACCGGGAACGGTATCCGCTTTTTTTTGCCGCCGCCCTCACGCTTGAGTTCTCCTGATTTTGCAGGGTGCGTAAAAGCATTAGCAGAAAAAATACAATAGGGTTTATACTTTGTTTTTCGAATAGAGGAACGTACAGGGGGGCTGAGGGAAAGCCGTGAATTTTGAAGAAGGTATCCCCTTCACAGAATGACGTGGGATAGCAAAGAGAACGGGGCGGCAGGGAGCAGGGCGCGAGATGATACTATTTCAGTGTTCCGGAGAGGCCGGCAGGCGCTGCCTTTCCAGAGCTTTGAAAGTCATCGGTTTACCAGTGAGTATGCTTGCGGGCGTTTGCCGGTTACAAGGTACAGGTTACAAAGGTACAGCTACGGGTATCCAGCCGCGGGCCGCAGGCTGCAGCGTATAGTTTGATAGTTTGCAGATACGCAATATATGTGCAGGCGCGCCCTGCAGGCCGCGGCGGCGGTACTGCGTGCAAATGCCGTATACGGCGTTTTCCATGTACGAGCCGTATAGACGTATAGGGCGTATAAGGTGTGGTGTATAATGCGGAGCACCCGGTTCTGCTTTCAGATTTCAGAAGCCGCGCGGAGAAACCGCAAACAGGCCCGGACATCGGGAGGGGGGCGCCGGGGGTTTTCCGACGGCGCGGGATGTGGTATAATGTGCGTATAGGGCGGGGCGGCCGGAACGTCTGCGTTTTGGCTTCTCTGCCGGGAACGTCAGTCCCTTCGATTCACCGCCGGTTATCGCTGACTGTCCCCCCAAATACTCCATCAAGAGGTGATCAAATGCCTGGATTTACCACCCA
>URRG01000292.1 GCA_900550095.1 uncultured Oscillospiraceae bacterium | reverse complement strand
CTTTCATAAGGATCTCGCAGCTTTCCACATCATATTTTTTCAAAGCTTTTCCTCCCATCTTCATCAGAGGCGAATCCCGCCCACTTCGGAAAGAATATCATCCCGCATACGGATAGCCTCCGCCGCCGCGGCCTTGGCAAAATCCTCCTGAGCTGCGCCGGTTTTCTGCCAGGCGCAAAGGATGGAACGAGAGGCGTTTACAATTGCCCCCAGCCCCTTCTCGTCAAAGGCAGGAGCCACATCCTTTGCCCCGCCGCCCTGCGCGCCGTAGCCCGGCACCAGGAAAAATGTGTGGGGCAAAGCCGCCCGCAATTCTCCCAACTGCTTGTGGTAGGTGGCGCCTACCACAGCGCCCACACCGGAATAGCCGTATTTGCCGGGAAGCTCTTTTCCCCATTCCTCACACCGGTCTCCCATGGTACGATAGACAGTCAGACCGTCATCCAGAACCCGGTCCTGCAGCTCGCCGGAGGAAGGATTAGAGGTTTTCACCAGCACAAACATTCCGGCGTCCTTTTCCCTGCAGACTTTTACCACCGGTGCAATGCCGTCTGTTCCCAGATATCCGTTTACCGTCAGGGCATCGGCGCCAAAAGGCGTGAAGGTCTCCCCCTCCACCTCTGTGGTTCCCAGATGGGCCGCCGCATAGGCCTCCATCGTGGTGCCGATATCATTGCGCTTGCCGTCCGTAATGACGAACATTCCCTTTTCCCTGGCGTATGCGATGGTCTCCTGAAGGGTTTTCATTCCCTGCCAGCCGAAAGCCTCATAATAGGCAGCCTGGGGCTTCACAGCAGGCACTATGCCGCAGAGAGCGTCGATCAAGCCCTTATTGTATTCCAGCACCGCAGCGGCTGCGGCCTCCAGAGTCTTCCCGTGCTCTTTCACCGCCTTTTCCCGGATATACTCCGGAATATAGGAAAGTTTCGGATCCAGCCCCGCCACTGTGGGGTTCTGCAGCTCTGCGATTCGTTCGATCATTCTGTCCAAGGACATAGTTCCAACCTCCAAAATTCATTGCACTCTGTGCATTCTATTCTTTTGCATTCTGCGTGTTCCCATTGCAGTTCAAAAATCTGACAGCCCTGCGCACCCCGGAGAATACGCAGCTATACATTCTTTTTCAGGCCTTACTGCTTTCAACTACTCACGTTTATGCATCCTGATAGACAAGCTTCCCCCGGCAGAAGGTCATCTTCACCCGGCCTGTAAGCATCCTTCCCTTAAAGACCGCATTGCGGCTTTTACCGTGAAACTTTTCCGGATCCACCTGCCAGGTTTCATTGGGATCAAAGAGGATCACATCCCCCGGCGCTCCGGCCGCAAGGCTTCCGGTGCCCTCCGGCAGATGCAGAAGCTTTGCCGGGGAACTGCTCATGAGACGGAGCACCTCCAGAAGACTCAGATATCCGGGCTTCACCAGATAGGTGATGGAAGCTGCCAGAGAGGTCTCCATACCTATGCTTCCGTTGGGAGCCGTCTCAAAGCACGCCTTTTCCTCCGGAGTGTGGGGAGCATGGTCGGTGGCGATGGCCTGCAGGGTCCCATCCTGCAAGGCCTCGATAATAGCCAGCCTGTCCTCCTCTTCCCGGAGCGGCGGGCTCATCCGCTTATCTGCATCCCTGCCCCGCAATTCCTCATGCGTAAGAGCGAAATAATGGGGAGCCGTCTCCCCGGTAACCTGCACGCCCCGCGCCCGTGCTTCCCGGATCATGGCGGCGCTGTTCCTGGTGCTCACATGGCAGATATGCACCGGCACATTGTAAGCCGCGGCCAAGGCGATATCTCTGGCTGTGCAGCATTCCTCCGCAGCCCTGGGGACTCCCCTGACCCCCAGCGCCCGGCTGACGGAGCCCTCGTGCATCAAACCGCCCTTTGAAAGATACAAATCTTCACAGTGGGAGACCACCGGCGCTCCCAGTGCTGCTGCCCGCCGAAGGGCTTCCGCCATTTTCCCGGAATCCGTCACAGGTCTGCCGTCGTTGCTGAAAGCCGCCGCTCCTGCCTCATAAAGAGCTTCCAGTTCACAGAGAGCCCCCTCGTCGCTGAGCCCTTTTGTGATAGCTGCCGCCGCATAAACGCGGACAGCCGCTTTTTCCCCTTTATCCAGCACATAGCGGAGAGTTTCCCTTGTGTCGATGGCGGGTTTTGTGTTTGGCATACACAAAAGGGAGGTTACTCCGCCTGCCGCAGCAGCCCGGCATCCTGTTTCAATGTCTTCCTTTTGGGCAAACCCCGGATCCCGGAGATGGACATGCATATCCACCAGGCCGGGAGCCGCACAAAGACCTTTTCCATCCACGATCTCCAGCTCAAGGCCGCCTGTATCCTGCAGAGCAATGGTCTTCCCTGCCGAAAGGATCCTTCCTTCCTGCAAAAGGATTTCCCCCGGAACACCATCCAAACCCGAAACCGGATCATACAGTTTTACATTCTGAATCCACACTGCCTTCATCTTGAATCCTCCGTCCACAAGATGCTATAAAACGCGATATGCATCTTTTCCGCTTTCCGTTTTCCATACGCCGCCAAAAGGCGCTTCCCCGGTGGGAAAATCCCGCCGGTTACCGGTCTGCAGCCTGTTTTCTCATTATTTTTTAGTATACACTATTTTCTCTCTTCCGTAAACGCCCGCAGAGCTTCAAAAAAGGAAAAAGCCGCTGTTTCCCATTTCAGAAGACAGCGGCCCGACGCATCTGCAGCATCATATCTCCAATATGCCGAAAGTTTCCCCCATCGGGGGGTCAGCCCAGAAGCAGAAATTTGGAAAGAGCCAAAAGCTCCCGAGCCCAGCAGGCGGAAAAAATGTACCAGGGCGTATGGGCGCATACGGCGGCGGATTCCACCCCCAGAGAGGCGGCTATCCTGCCCGCCCGGAACTGATGGTATTCATCCGTCACCAAAGCTACGGATTCGCTGAGGCCGTTTTCCCGGATAATTTTCATGGAAAATTCTAAATTTTCCCTTGTATTCGTAGACTTTCCTTCCAGATAAATCCGGCCTTCCTCAATTCCCATTTCCACAAGGGCATTTCGTATGGCTTCCGCCTCGGTAATGCTTTCTCCGGAGCCCTGCCCGCCGCTTGCCACGGCCTCCGCCTCTGGGTGCGCCTTCAGATATTCCGCCGCGGCCCGAATGCGCTGCCAGAGATCTGCGCTGGGAACTGTGCCGTTTACCTTGCTTCCCAGAATGACCACCGTGTATTCCGTATCCTCCTTTGGGCTGCTGAACGCCCCATACGCCATGCAGGCGGAAAGCGCCGCCGCCCAGGAAAACAGAAGGATCATACAGCCCCCAAAAGCAAACCGGGCCCGTTTTCTGGCCTTCAGGGAAAAGCGCGCCGCTATTCTGGGGAGAAAGCAGCTCCCCGCCATAAGGCAAACCGAAAATAAAAGCCCCAGGATACCGCCGATATTTCTCACATTCCAGAGCAGGGGAATGGAAAACCAAATAGTTCCGAAAAATCCCAGAAGAAAAAAGAAAAGCCTCCAGCCCTTAAAGCGTCTGTTCCTTTCCTCACCGCCTATGTTTCTTTTATATGCAGCCATTGTATTTCATGCCCCTTCCGCGCCTTTTCTCCGTTCATAAAGCGGGATCCGCCTTGCGGCGCACCGCTGATAGAATCAGCATACCATATTTCCCATCCGGAAAGGGTTCTTTTCTGTAAACAGGATCTTACATTCTTCTTACATTTTCATACTTCCTCCCACTGGGTGGGAGGATGAGTTTATAGAGGATAACCGGAGCTGTGTTCCAATAGGTCCCTAAGCTTAAAGAAAAACGATAGAATATGCTGCACGTATATGCTACAATACAAATATATACATTCTCA
>URRG01000291.1 GCA_900550095.1 uncultured Oscillospiraceae bacterium | reverse complement strand
AATTCAAGCTTTTTATAAAGCGGCTTTCGCCTTTTCCACGAGAGCCTTGAAAGCGGCCTCATCAGCAATGGCAACCTCGGAGAGCATCTTGCGGTTGAGCGTTACGCCCGCTTTCTTCAGACCGTTCATAAATACGGAATAGGAGATCCCGTTCATACGGCAGGCAGCAGAAATACGGGTGATCCACAGGCGGCGGAAATCGCGCTTTCTCGCCTTGCGGCCAATATACGCATAATTTCCGGATTTCATAACAGCCTGCTTGGCCATCTTAAAGTGACGGCTCTTGGAACCCCAGTATCCTTTAGCCAGCTTCAGAGTCTTCTTTCTTCTTTTGCGCGTCATCAGCGCACCTTTAACACGAGCCATTTCTTATACCTCCAATTATGGGAATCATTCGATTTTTCTGCTTACTGATAGGGAAGAAGCCTCTTCACCTGGCGCACATTGGTCTTGTCTGCGATGGTTGTGCCGCGAAGGTTTCTCTTCGTCTTGCGGGTCTTTCCGTGGCCGTTGAGCAGATGGCTCTTGTTGGCATGAGCGCGGATTACCTTCCCGTTCTTAGAAAGCTTGAAGCGCTTTTTCGCGCCGGAATGAGTCTTAATCTTAGGCATAATAGCCCCTCCTTAAATATAATTATTTCGCGGGTTTGGAAGCAAGGAACATCAGCATGTTACGGCCTTCCATCTTGGCAGGCTTTTCCACGTTGGCGACCTCCGCGAGAGCCTCAGCAAACCGCTTCATCACCTCATAGCCCTGCTCCGGATGCCCCATCTCGCGGCCGCGGAAACGGATGGAAACCTTGACCTTGTCTCCGCCCTTAAGAAACCGGACCGCATGGCCCACCTTCGTTTCAAAGTCATGCGTATCGATATTCAGGGAAAGGCGGACTTCCTTGATCTCAACGATGCGCTGATTTTTTCTGGCTTCCTTCTCGCGCTTCGCCTGTTCAAAGCGGAATTTTCCGTAGTCGATGATTTTGCACACCGGCGGAGCGGCCTGGGGAGCGATCTTCACCAGATCCAGATTTTTGGAATACGCCAGCTCCTGCGCGTCCCGGGAAGACATCACGCCCAGCTGAGCGCCGTCGGGCCCGATCACACGCACCTCTCTGTCGCGGATTTGTTCGTTGATCTGCAGTTCCTTGTTGCTAATTGGTAAGCACCTCCAAAACACGTTTTTACCTGATTTGACGCAATCGTCCAGAAAAAACAAAAAACGGGCAGAATCTCTCCGCCCGCAGCAATACCTTCGCTTTCCAATAAGGAACGCCTTCGTATTGACCCATGACGGACGGAACCTCACAGGTGAGGGCAGGATATACCCTTCTTTGTTTTCTAAAGGTTATGATATCAGCTTTCCTTTTAAAAGTCAAGGCAAAGATTTCATATTCCTTGAAATCGCTCCTTTATTTTGTTAGGATTTGATAATCACAGTGTATGTACGGCAAGCAATAAAAGGAGGAATTCTTTATGGAAGTGCTGAAGCAATGGGACAACGCTGCAGAATTGTTCGCCTCCGAACAGGAACAGTCGGAATTTTCTCAGATCAACAAACGCGTCGTAAAAGAAAGGTTCATCTCTTTACAAAATCAGACTCTTCTGGACCTGGGATGCGGTTACGGCTGGTATACAAATTATTTTGCAGAGGCCGGAGCGGACGCAGCCGGCTGCGACGGCTCAGGAAGGATGTTGGAACTTGCCCGCAGGAAATATCCGGAAATCCATTTCCAGCAGGTGGATATACTGGGAAAACTCCCCTATAAAAACGAAGCCTTTGACATCGTTTTCTGTAATCAGGTTCTTATGGATATCGATCCCATCAAAGGCTTGATAGCAGAAGTGAACCGAATAACCAAAAAAGGCGGGGTTTTTTATATGGGCATTGTTCACCCGGCCTTTTACGACTGCCGTTGGGGGAAAGATGCCACCGGCTGTGATAAAACCAAAATCATGGAGAGATACCTATCTGAGTACACTTTTGACAATGAATATTGGGGGAAAACAAGGCACTATCACCGAACCGTAAGCTGCTATGTGAATACCATCATCGATTCCGGCTTCAGGCTCGTCCACCTGGAGGAGCCCCGTTCCTATGACGGGATCCGCCAATCCGACGAATTCCCTCTTTTTCTGTTTGCAGAGTTTATAAAGCTGCCCAACAGCTGTAATGTCTGAATCCACCGAAAGCCGCCGTATATCCGGGGCAGCGGCCCCGCGGCCTGTGGAACCGCACACAATATATCGTTGTCCTTGCAGAGCCTTCCCACCAGCGGGAAGGCTCCTTATGTTGCGCCTGTGGGAAGGGGAACGGTCCGGCGACCAGGCGTCTGCAGAGAAAGGGGGAGTTCCTTCCCCAGATGGAAGGAATAGAGCATGCATTCCTTTACCGGGAGGCCCAGGCACTGCTCCAAAGCTTCTTTATATAAGGAAAGCTGCAGGGCGTAGCGGGATAGGAGCTCTTCCCCGGAAGCTATGCGGTCAGTCTTGAAATCTACGATCACCAGGGCTCCTTCCTCTTCAAAGGCACAGTCCACTGCACCCTGGAGGATCACCTTTTCCCCGGAAAGCCCCTCCTTTCCTGGGCTGGCCCGTTCAGCCGGTATTTCCACTGTGAATCGGTATTCCCGGTAAAGCTTTCCAGCCTGCAAAATTCGCTTTGCAACAGGAGAGGCAAAAAAACGGGCCACCTTATCCAGTTCCACAGCATTTTTCTGCTCTTCCGTTATATACCGGCCCTCTACCAGCCGGGAAAGCTCCTTTTCCGGATCTCTACAGGCCTCCTCCCAGGAGGCGAACTGCAGAAAGGTGTGCAGAGCCGTTCCCCGCTCGGCAGGCGTCATGCCTTTCCTGCTCAGAAAGGCCGGTCTGGCTGTGGCGGCATATTCCCTTTCCTCCTGCCGGGAGGCAAGGTCAGAGGCCGTCACCTTGGCCGGAATGCCCGAAAGCGCTTCGCCGGGATACCTGTACTCCATTTTTTCCCGAAGCCGCCGGAGAATGTCTTCGTCAGGCTTTGCCGCTTCAGGCGCTTCCGCCATCTCCCGGATCTCCTCTTCCCCCGCCTGAGCCCGCAGAAGGCGAATGCCCCAGTGTTCCTTTGCAGGCTCTGTAATAGAAAAGGAAGCCCCGGCTCTCTCCCGCAGCAAGGAGCCGTCCGGGTGGCGCAGGGCGCAGAGCAGGAGCCATTCGGAGATGGAGCGGCAGGAACGCACCGCATAGGGAGCTATCCTTTTTCCCGGCTGGAGCTGAGATGAAAGACTCCCCAGAAGCCTGTCGGCGTTCTTTACCGCCGCTACGGCAATCAGCTTCTCTTTAGCGCGCGTCATGGCCACATAGAGGACACGAAGCTCTTCGCTCATCTCTCCCCGTTCCAATTCAAGGGCTACGGCCTCCCTGGGGAGGGTAGTCCTTCTGACGCCGAGAACGGGGTCCAGAAGCTTCGCCCCCATTCCCAAAACGGGATGCAGAAGAAGATCGGCCCGATCCTTGTTAAAGCTTCTGTCGCAGCCTGCCAGGATACAGACAGGGAATTCCAGCCCCTTGCTCTTATGGATACTCATGATCCGAACGGTCTCCGGCGCTTCGCTCTCCGCCGCCCCGGGCAGATCCGCTTTTTGCTTTTCCAGCCTTTCGATAAAACGGAGAAAACCGGAAAGCCCCGTGTACCCGCCGGCCTCGTAGGCCGAAGCGTAATTCTGCAGGTAATGGAGATTCTGCAGACGCGCCCTCCCTCCACGCATGGCCTGAACCATATCGGCATACCCCGTCTCCCGGCACACGGCCGCCACCAGCCGGTCCGCGGAAAGAGTGGCCGCCAGAGTGCGGAAACGGGAAAGATCTTCTT
>URRG01000290.1 GCA_900550095.1 uncultured Oscillospiraceae bacterium | reverse complement strand
TGTTCAGCTTGCCGCTTGTGAGCAGATTGGTGTAAAGCACTTTGCGGTGTTGCTTGAGATACCACAAATGCCGCTGTCCCCATATGCCGACAGGCCTATTTTCTTCAATGGGTAGAGTGAGATTGGGCAAATAATAGTTACCTTGCAACGTGTAAGTACCGCCCATTTGTTCAAACAATGATTTCATTGCAGTTTCATCCAAATTCAGTTTTAGATTTTCTGCAATATACCGTACCGATTGTCTTTACCACTTGTTTTCAAAACCTTCGTTACGGAACCTCATCATTTCCGCATTTCCTTTTTTGCAGGCAGAGTTCGGTGGTGGGAAAAATCCCCGTAAGGAAGCTCCTGTGCGCATATATGCTGAAAATATGTAGAAGTGACAGATTTTTAAGATCGTAGATATGAAAATAGAAGCCGATGTCAGGATATGAGAGTTCTGAGAGATATAGAGCAAAAAATACGGAAGACTCCTGAAAGCAGCCTGAGATGAAGAAGGAGCTGGAAAATCGCCTGAAAGAAGGGTAAAAGCTCTTAGAGCGTATCTAAAAACAGGCCGCTTTTGCTGGAAAGATGGGTTACGACGCTGTGGGTTGGTCTATAATACAGTTCTCATTTGGGAAGGGCGGCAGCTTAGTTTTATTCGGTAGAAATGACGTTATTGCGTTTGTTGCAAATAAAAACCTGGTTTTTTATAGAAATACGAAAATTAGATGTGTAAAACAGTTACAAAGTCTTTTCAATTTTTTCTGTCATATTGACATTTTTAGGCCGATGTATTATTATCATTGAGGTATCTTACTGAATATACCTGAGCTTCTGAGGGCCTTTCGGGCCGTTTTTATACGTGTATCTGCAAGTTGGTTGGATTTGAAAAATTTTCTGAATTCCTCAATCGGAGGGATCTTTATATTGCCGAAAATCAGGCATACTAAAACAGCGAAATAAAGATTGGAGCGTGCCGTTTTGGAGAGATTTAGTATTAACGGCGGAAACCGGCTCGCCGGTGAAGTTGCCGTCAGCGGCGCAAAGAATGCCGCAGTTGCTATTATTCCCGCTACGATCCTGTGCGACGACGTTTGCCGCATTGAGAATATCCCGAATATCACCGATGTTTCCAATATGTTGCATATATTGAAGGAAATGGGCGCTAAGATCCGTTATGTGGATCGTTCTACGGTAGAGATCGATTCCCGCCCTATCGCCACATTTGTAGCACCTTATGAGCTTGTTCGCCGTATGCGCGGCTCCGCTTATCTGATGGGGGCCTTTCTTGGCCGCTTCCGTCATGCGGTAGTCGCTATGCCGGGCGGCTGCAATTTCGGAGTGCGTCCTATCGACCAGCATTTAAAGGGTTTTTCTGCTTTAGGCGCTTCCTATAGTCTGGAAGGAGGCATGGTAGATGTTGCGGCAGAGCATTTGTGCGGCAGCAGCGTATACCTGGATGTAGTTTCCGTCGGAGCTACCATCAATATTATGCTGGCGGCTGTGAAGGCAGAGGGTACGACTGTGATTGAAAATGCGGCCAGGGAGCCCCATATCGTGGATCTGGCCAATTTTCTCAACTCTATGGGCGCCGATATCCGCGGTGCCGGGACGGATGAAATCAAAATCAGGGGCTGCAGAAGCCTGCATGGCACGGTGTATTCGATCATCCCCGACCAGATCGAAGCTGGTACCTATATGGTGGCGGCGGCTGCAACAGGCGGAGACGTCCTTATCAAGAACGTTATTCCGAAGCATCTGGATTCTATTACGGCGAAGCTGGAAGAGATCGGTGTGGAAATCGAGGAGTTTGACGATTCTATCCGCGTGAGCCGCAGCGGGAAGCTCAATAAATGTACGATTAAAACCATGCCGCATCCGGGTTTCCCCACAGACATGCATCCTCAGATGGCTGTGCTGCTTTCCATCGCGTCCGGGACCAGTATCATAAATGAGAGCATCTTTGATAATCGTTTTCAGTATGTGGATGAACTGAGCCGGTTGGGGGCGCGTATCTCTGTAGAGGGCCGTCTTGCTGTCATAGAGGGCGTCGATCATCTTACCGGCGCTATTGTGAAGGCTACAGATCTCCGCGCCGGCGTGGCAATGCTTATTGCAGGCCTTTGCGCCAGAGGTGTGACCCAGGTGGAGGATATCCAGTATATCGAACGCGGCTATGAGGATATCGTAGGAAAACTTCGCAGCTTGGGAGCAGATATCCGCAGGACGTCTGTTCCGGAGCCTTCTGTGCCGCAGGCGATCTGAGGCAGGGATCGTTCGCGGTATTTTGGATTTGCATGCGGTATACTGTGAACAGGGCCGGCGATATGTCTGTCGTCAGCCCTGTTTTTGGTGATGTTCTGAAAACTGGATGGGAGGAACGGTATGGCGCGGTTTTGCCCCTTGTTCAGCGGCAGCAGCGGGAATTCCTATTATTTTGGTTCAGCGGAAAACGGCATTCTGATTGACGCTGGCCGAAGCGCAAAACAGCTCACAGCCGCTCTGGGGAACTGCGGCCTGGAGATGAAGGCGGTCCGCGGGATATTTATAACTCACGAACACAGCGATCATATATGCGGGTTGCGGGTCTTGGCTTCGCGGTATCATATCCCTGTGTATGCGGCCCCGGGCACCTTGGGGGCTCTGGAGGAGATGGGCTGTCTGACGGACAAGTATCCGGCGTTTCCTATTCCTGAAAAGGGGATGGAATGCGCCGGAATGTACATAACTTCCTTCCGTACGTCCCACGACAGCGCCGAAAGCATCGGCTTCCGCATAGAAATGGAAAATGGCCGCAGCGCCGCCGTTGCCACGGATTTAGGCTATATGTCCGATGAAGTGCGAAACGGGGTTGCGGGTGTAGATCTCCTTGTGGTGGAATCCAATCATGATGAAGCGATGCTGCGCTCCGGGCCTTATCCGTATCCTCTAAAAAAACGGATCCTGTCTCAAAAAGGGCATCTCAGCAATATGGCCTGCGCCGATGAGTTGGCGCGTTTTGCTGCCGGAGGGACGACGCGCTTCTGGCTCGCGCATCTGAGCCATGAGAATAACACCCCGGAGCTGGCATATGAGACTTCCCGCTGCAGCCTGACTATGGCGGGGCTTCAGGAAGGCTTGGACTATGAGCTGAGCGTGGCGCCTAGAGAAAATGAGACCGGCCGGTTTATTGTGTTTTAGAATGTTATCTGACAAGGGGGGAGCAGAGTGCTGACGGTCAAACTCCTTTGTGTAGGGAAACTGAAGGAACGGTATTGGCGGGAGGCTTGCGCAGAATACGAAAAGCGTCTGAGAGGATCCTGCAGGTTTTCTATTCAGGAGATTCCCGAAAGCAGACTTCCTGAAAATCCATCGCAGGCTCAAATCGACACTGCACTTTTGGAGGAAGGGGAGAAGCTGTTGGCAGCCTCCGCCGGTTCTTTTAAAGTGGCTCTCTGCATCGAGGGAAAATCTGCATCCTCAGAGGAACTGTCGGATATGATCGAAAAAATCGCTCTTCGGGGCTTCAGTTCAGCGGCGTACTGTATAGGAAGCTCCTATGGACTCAGTGAGAAGGTAAAATGTACGGCAGACTGCCGGCTTTCTATGAGTCCCATGACCTTTCCTCATCAGCTGGCAAGGGTGATGCTGTGCGAGCAGATATATCGGGCTTTTCAAATCCAGAATAACGGTAAATATCACAAATAGAGGCAGGCGAAGAGTTGACGGAAAAATCTGGAGGGACCTCCTCCGGATTTTTTGGTTTAAAAAGGAGATGGTCTGGTGCTGGTAAAAAATAAAATACCAATTTTGGAATATGATTCGGAGCCTGCGGCGGTTCTCATGCCTGGCACAAAGGGAGAGCCGCGCCTGCCTGAGCGCTGCGCC
>URRG01000289.1 GCA_900550095.1 uncultured Oscillospiraceae bacterium | reverse complement strand
CGATGCTGCAGAGATCTCTGAAGCGTCTGAGTCTCCGGAGAAAATGGTAGCGCCCGTTCCGGCGGCTTCCCCGGCTGAAGAAATTTCCGGCCCCTCTGCCGGATCAGAACCCCTCTCTGAGGGAGCTGGGGAAAACGGCGGAGAAAAAGACGGAGAGTGAGAGAGTGAGAAAGTGAGAGCAGCCGGCTGGAGCCGGCGCCCCGGCTTCAGTTCAAGCTTTCGGCTCCTGGGCTTCGGCTCGGAGCCTTGAGACTTTGAGCGTCCTCTGCCGGAGCTTCTCTTTTAGCTTCTCGTTTCCGGCGGAATGCTTCCGTTTTCCGGCGTTCTTGCATTTTGTAGCCGGTATCCTGATATCCGGACTTCGCTTCCCGGTTCCCGGCTGTTGATTGCTGATTGCCGGTTCCGGGGGACGGAAGGCTCCGCGCATATGGTCCGTGCAGACTGCGCTTTTCGTACTGTCTGCCCGGAAAACAGCAAGGCCCCAAAGCAGCATAACGGCATACGATCACATATATAAGCTATAAGCAGGCTCCACGGCGATGCCTGCGGCGTGTCCGCGGTTTAAGAGACGCGGATGTGCGTGGGAGAGGAGGGACCGGCTTTGCAGGCTGAGGCCCGATCCCCCGAAACGGCGAAAGGAGGCGGTTCGTTTCATGCGCCCGAAAAAAATCCCTCTCCGCAGATGCACCGGCTGCGGGGAAATGAAGCCCAAAAAGGAACTGGTGCGGGTGGTGAAATCCCCGGAAGGGGAAATATCTCTGGATCTCACCGGAAAGAGCCCGGGGAGGGGCGCGTATGTCTGCCGGAGCGCGGAATGCCTTCGCAGGGCGCGGAAATCCAGAGGGCTGGAACGGGCGTTCTCCTGTCAGATTCCCGCAGAGATCTACGACCGGATGGAGGAGGAGTTAAGCCGGAATGAATAAACCGCAGGGCAGAAGGCCCTCTCCGCGGGGCGGGGCGGAAGAAAATGCCCCCTGCGCCGGGAGGAAAATGCCTCCCGTGCCCCCATCTCCCGAAAAAGCCCTCTCTCTGCTGGGGATCGCCAGAAGAGCCGGGAGGCTGGCTATGGGGATGGACCCGGTCACGGAAGCCATGCAGAAGAAAAAAGCCGCCCTGGTGCTTCTTTCCCCGGATATTTCCCCCCGTTCCCGAAAGAAGGCGCAGGAGCAGGCGGAAAGATACGGGGCGGAGCTTATGGAAATGCCTTTCGGCATGGACGAAATCTGCGCGGCGCTGGGAAAGCGCTCCGGCGTTATCGCCGTCTGCGACGGCGGCTTTGCCGGAAAATTGAAAGAACTGCTCGCATTCACCGGCGGACGGCCGGACGCGTTTCACAGCCTGCGGGAGCAGGCGGTTGAGAAGCCCGGGCCTGAGCGGCGGGAGCTCCGGGAAGGAGCCCCCGAGACAGAGGAGACAGAGGAGGAATCGCATTTATGATGATCAAATACAGGGTCCATGAGGTTGCAAAGGATTTGAACGTACCCAACAAGGAAGTGCTGGACGTTCTGCAGAAATACTGCGAAGAAACGAAAAAGCACATGACGGCCCTCACGGAAGAGGAGCTGGATCTGGTGTTTGAATCCTTCACCCAGTCCCATTCCCTTCCCAGTTTGGAGACATATTTCGCGGATAACCGGGAGACGGAAAAAGAGGCGGAGGCGGCAAAGGCCGCACAATCCGCTCAGGCCGCGGAGGATGCAAAGGCCGCGCCTGCGGAAAAGGCGCAGTCTCCTGCGGCGGCTTCTGCAGGCAATTCCGGCGGCGCTGCAAACGCCGGCAGGAAGGAAGGCAGGGAAGGCAGAGAAAACGGCGGCCGCGGCCGGGAGAATCAGAGCCAGGCAAGGCCCCAGAATCAGAACGGAGACCGCAGGGGACGCCAGAACGGGCAGAACGGCCAAAACGGTAGAAACGGCCAGGGAGGCCAGGGCCAGAATGCCAGAAACCGCAGGGAGAGCTCTTCAAACCCTGCAAACGCCGCCAGCGGCAGTGGCAATGCGAATGCCCAGCGGCCCCAGCGGAACCAGGCTTCGGCTGCAAAGCCCGCTCAGGCTCCGCAGGCTTCGCAGCCTGCCCAGCCTTCTCAGGGCTCCCAGCCCCGGCAGGCAGCTCAGGCCGGTTCGGGAGATTCCCTCCGCCGCCAGGAGAGGATCGTGGATACCCGCGCTTCCCATGTGGAACTGGATAAATACAACGAGAAATACGACCGCCTGGCTTCTGAGAAAGTGAAGGTGGATAACACCGTAAAGAAGCAGAAGCTGACCCAGCGCAGCAGCCAGTACCGCGGCAAGCCCAGGAACGCCCGCCGCGAGACGGAGGCCGAGCGCCTGCGCCGTATCGCCCTGGAGCGCAAAAACAAGCCCATCACCGTGCAGATCCCCGACGAGATCACGGTGGGAGAGCTGGCCCTGCGCCTGAAGGCTACCGCCGCGGAGGTCATCAAGAAGCTCATGCAGCTGGGCACCTTCGCCGCTATCAACGACGTGATCGATTTTGATACGGCCAGCTTGGTGGCTATGGAATTCCATGCCAAGGTGGAAAAGGAAGTGATCGTCACCATCGAGGAGAGGATCATCGACGACAGCGAGGACGACGACGAGAACCTGGTTCCCAGAGCGCCCGTAGTGGTGGTCATGGGCCACGTGGACCACGGCAAGACCTCCCTTCTCGACAGGATCCGCCATGCAAACGTGACGGCCACGGAGGCCGGCGGCATCACCCAGCATATCGGCGCCTATCAGGTGAAGCTGGGAGACCGGGTCATCACCTTCCTGGATACTCCCGGCCATGCGGCTTTCACCACCATGCGCGCCAGAGGCGCCCAGGTGACGGATATCGCCATCCTGGTGGTGGCGGCCGACGACGGCATCATGCCTCAGACGGTGGAAGCCATCAACCACGCCAAGGCGGCGGGGGTTTCCATCATCGTAGCCATCAACAAGATGGATAAACCGGGCGCGAACCCCGACCATGTGCTCCAGCAGCTGACGGAATACGAGCTGGTTCCCGAGGAGTGGGGCGGCGATACGCCCTGCATCCCCGTTTCCGCCCTCAAAGGGGACGGTATCGAGGATCTTCTGGAAATGGTCGCCCTGGTGGCGGATATGAAGGAGCTCAAGGCCAATCCGGACCGGGCCGCCAAGGGCACCGTGATCGAGGCCCGGCTGGATAAGGGGCGCGGCCCTATCGCCACAGTGCTTGTGCAGAACGGCACCCTTCATGTGGGGGATACCGTGGTGGCAGGAACCACCGTGGGGCGTGTTCGCGCTATGATGAACGATAAGGGAGAGCGCGTGGAGCAGGCAGGCCCCAGCGTGCCTGTGGAGATCACCGGCCTGAACGATGTGCCCACTGGCGGCGACACCCTCAACGCTGTTTCTGACGAGCGTCTGGCCCGCGAGCTGGTGGAACAGCGCATTGCAGAAAGAAAGGAAGAAGTCTTCAACTCCCAGACAAAGGTCACTCTGGATAATCTCTTTGACCAGATGAAGCAGGGGGATATGAAGGAACTGAAAATCATAGTCAAGGCAGATGTGCAGGGTTCTGTGGAAGCTGTGCGCCAGTCCCTGGAAAAGCTCACCAACGAAGAGGTGCGCGTGCATGTGATTCACGGCGGCGTGGGAGCTATCAATGAATCCGACGTCATGCTGGCGGACGCTTCCAACGCTATCATCGTGGGCTTCAACGTGCGGCCCGACCCTGTGGCTGAGGACAACGCCAAGCGCGACGGAGTGGATATGCGTCTGTACCGCATCATTTACGACTGCATCGAGGAGATCGAGTCCGCCATGAAGGGCATGCTGGCCCCGAAATTCAGGGAAGTGGCCCTGGGCCGTGCGGAAGTCCGCGAGGTATACCGCATCAGCAGCGTGGGC
>URRG01000288.1 GCA_900550095.1 uncultured Oscillospiraceae bacterium | reverse complement strand
CCCTTTCCGTACGCAAAAATTAAATACCGCTGTCTCCATAGTTTGAGAGCGCACGGGCGCTGGGGTCGTCTACGCGGCATCCCTTCCAGGAACGGTTGGGCATCCAAAAATCCGGTATCATCCTTGCCTGACCGGGATAATACCGCTCGAATATTTCCCGGTATAAAAGGCTCTCCTTTGTAAAAGGCCGGGCAAAATCATACGCCGCCCATTTTTCTTCAAACTCTCTGTCTGTATACAGGGTCTCCGCATATTCCTTCAGTTCATCCGCCATACTATGGCCTACCGCGTCGCTGAACGCCGCTTTTTCACGCCAGAGAAGCTCTTCCGGCAGCCATCCTCCCTTCTCAAAAGCCTTTCGAAGCAGATATTTTCCTTTCCCATGCCGATTCATCTTCTTGGCGGGATCAATCGCCATCACATAGCGGACAAACTCCAAATCCCCAAAGGGAACGCGGGCTTCCAGACTGTTGGCGGCCAGGCACCGGTCCGCACGCAGGACATCGTAACAGTGGAGCTCCCGAAGCCGTTTCTTCGCTTCCTTTTGGAATTCAGCCGCGCTGGGAGCAAAATCCGTATACTTATAACCGAAAAGCTCATCCGAGATTTCCCCCGTCAGCAGCACTTTGATATCTGTTTGTTCATGAACAGCCTTACAAACCAGATACATCCCCATACCGGCCCGGATCGTAGTGATGTCATAGGTGCCTAGGACTTCGATCACCGCGGGCAATTCTTTCAAAATCTCATCCCTGGTCATAAGAACCTCTGTATGATCGGTTCCCAAAAAATCCGCTGCCCGCCGGGCATATTTCAGATCGATCGCGTCTGTGTCCATGCCGATTGCAAAAGTGCGGACAGGCTGTTTCAGCAGCCGCGCCGCAATCGCGCAGACCAGGCTGGAATCCAAGCCGCCGGAAAGCAAAAAGCCCAAAGGGGCGTCCGCGTCCAGCCGCTTCTCCACACCGGCAATGAGCCGCTGCCGAATGCCGTCACAAATCTTTTCTACATCATCGTGACAATACTGCTGTACCTCTGCTACATCTGTATAGCGAGTAAATTTACCGCCGTACCAGTAACATCCAGGAGGAAAAGGGAAGACCTCCCTTACAACTCCTATAAGGGATTTTGCCTCGCTTGCAAAAGCGATTTTTCCACTATCGGAATACCCGTAAAATAACGGACGAATTCCGATAGGATCCCTGGCCGCGATTACGTCTCCCGATGTTCCGTCGTAAAGAATGCAGGCGAATTCCGCATCCAGATGGCGGAACATCTCTAACCCATATTCTTCATAGAGCGGAAGAAGAAGCTCACAGTCCGAACCGCTTTGAAAAGTATACCCTCTTTCCTCCAGCTGTTTCTTCATTTGCCGAAACCCATAGATCTCTCCATTGCAGGCCGACCAGCTCCCCTCTCTTTGAAAAGGCTGCATACCTTCGGAGTCCGTCCCCATAACCGCCAGCCGCGCGAACCCCAAAAATCCAAAGGGCGTCTCCTCCACCCTCCAGCCGTCAGGCCCTCTCGTTTCTGTCCGAAGCAAATAGTCTGCAAATGCTTCTTTAGACATATCTTTTCCCAAATACCCCATGATCGAACACATACCAACAGCACCCTTTCTTTTGTTTTCGAGACAGAAAACAAAAAAGCAGCCGATCCGTCCCAATTCTGTTTAGGACGAATCGCTGCCTGATCCGCGGTGCCACCTAAATTGCCACACAAACGCATGGCCCCTTTTCGCGTTCGCTTTTGAAACGCTAGCCCTGTAACGTGGACAAACGGCGCCCCTACTCCCTTTCGGTTTCAGCTTGCAACTCCGAAGTGTTCTTTCAGGCAAACCATATGCAGGGCTCGCACCTTTCCCCTGCTCTCTGGGCTATGGAATATGCCGTACTTTTCTTCATCTCAGTTATTGGTATGTATAGTACCATATACAAACGCAAAAGTCAACAAAAAAGAACAGCCCTCTGGGGACTGTTCTTTCAGGCCGTAAAAGCCAGCCGCCGTTATTTCTGCGCCTCTGCCGCCGCCATCAGCGCTCTGGCCAGCTGATCCGGGCAGGACGTAGGCTTCGGTCCGCAGGTGATGCCCTTACAGCGTTGGATCACATCCTCTGCCTTCATGCCCTCAACCAGCTTGCAGAGGCCTTTCGTATTGCCGTTGCAGCCTCCCACGATCTGGCAGGACGTAATAACGCCGTCTTCCAATTCCACGATTGTCTGGCGGGAACAGGTCCCGCGATTCTCATATACATATTTCATTGGTATCCCTCCAAATCACATATAGCTCCGCAGCCTTAACAGCACGAATATATATTCAGTATACTACAGCCAAATAGCAAAAGCAAACGCCCGAGCAGAGAAGAACCCCAGTATTAAATCGAAAATCCCGTCGTCTGCGCCTGACGAATCCTGCCCTTTCTTCCTATTCGTTCATGCGCCGCTCTCTCCAAACCGACCTAAACAGTCTGCGCCGCATATTTGCGCCTTTATATAGTTTTAAAGCCGCACGGTCAGGTATACTTCGATCCTCTTATACAGGCGGGGATTTCATTCCTGCGAACGAAATCCCCGCCTTATCGTACCTTAAAAAATCAAATATCAGAGCGGCTTTCTGTGGGCAGTCATGCTGATACCGGAGAAATCGTGGAGAGCATTCACGTTCTCGGTAATGCCGCGGTTATCCGCCTGCGCCAAAAGCTTTGTTCTCATCTTAATCAGCTTCTGCATAGATTCTACGCCGCCGGGGCCGGCAATACAGCCGCCTTCGCATGCCATGCCCTCCAGAATAGTTTCCGGAAGCTTCCCGGCATTCATAAGCATGAGGAACTTTTTGCACTCCTTCGCGCCGTTGCACTTCATTGCGCTGAACGGCTGCTCGAATCCCTCCTCGTCCAGAACTCTGGAAACAGCTGCCGCAACGCCGCCGCTCTGGGCAAAATTCTTGCCGGGGCGGCTGCCGTCCTGCTCCTTCTCGGCGGGCTCCATCACATTGATGCCCTGGGCGTCAAACATAGCGGCCAGCTCTTCAAAGGTGATGACATAATCCGCCGTATCCTCCACACGCTTGACCTCCAGCTTTTTGGCAATGCAGGGCCCTATAAAGACGACCTTCGCACCTTCATGGTTGGCCCGGATATACCGGCTGACAAGCGTCATGGGGGAACCGGTGTGGGAAATATTAGGAATCAGCTTGGGGAAATGCTTTTCGATCATTTCTACAAAAGCGGGGCAGCAGGAAGTGGTCATCTTCTGGTTGTTTTCCACCGCTTCCTTGAGTTCCTGAGCCTCATGCCAAGCAGTAGCGTCCGCGCCCAGAGAAACCTCTATCACATCTTGGAATCCCAGCTTCCGGATAGCATTTTTCAGCATGCCCACATCGGCCATGCCGAAATGGCCCTCGATAGCGGGAGCGAAGGTCGCGATCACCTTTTCCCCGCCGCGGATGGCATTGATCACATCCACAATGCTGGAACGGTCCGTAATAGCGCCGAAGGGACAGCCCGCTACACAGGCTCCGCAGCTGATGCACTTGGAATAATCGATAACGGCACGGCTGTATTCATCCTTGCTGATGGCGCCCACAGGGCAGGCCCGGATGCAGGGACGCATGTTATCGGAAATGGCATTATAGGGGCACGCGGCGGCGCAGCGGCCGCATTCCTTACACTTGGCGGGATCTATGTATGCCCCTCCGCCTGTGATGGAAATCGCTCCGAACGGACAAGCTGCCTGACACTTTTTCGCCAAACATTTCTGACAGTTGTTCGTAACGGTGAAACGGCTGAGAGGACAGCCCTCGCAGGCCGCGGGCAGCACGCCCACCATTCCGTTCTCCTCCTGGCCGGGGAGGCTCTTGCCCTGCGCGCAGGAGATG
>URRG01000287.1 GCA_900550095.1 uncultured Oscillospiraceae bacterium | reverse complement strand
GGAAACCTGATACAGGAGCGGAAGCGATGAAAGCCGAAGGGAACGCTGAAAAGATCGCAGGCAGAGAGGACGGAAATAAACGGGAGCCGAAGGATGTACTCCTTTCCCTGCGGGAATCCCGGGGCCTTACCCAAAACGAACTGGCGGAAAAGCTGTTTTGCACCAGGCAGGCGGTATCCAGGTGGGAGACGGGGGAAACCCTTCCCAACATGGAAACGCTGAAGCAGCTTTCCAGGCTTTACGATGTCTCCATCAATACGCTTTTGGGATCGCCGCGGAAGCTGGTCTGCCAGTGCTGCGGGATGCCGATGGAAGACGGCGTTCTCAGCCGGGAACCGGACGGTTCCTTCAACGAGGAATACTGCAAATGGTGCTATGCGGAGGGGCGCTTTGTGTACGCCTCCCTGGAAGAGCTGGTGGATTTTCTCGTTTCCCATATGGCAGGGGAAAACTGGCCGGAGCAGGAAGCGAGGGCGTTCTTTCAGGAGCAGCTTCCGCGTCTCGGGCACTGGCGGGGCCCCGCGTGATTACAGGGCGTACAGAGCGGCGTGATCCGTATGGGGATTTCTTTAGATCGGTGAGAAACAGGCGGCCCGCTCCCAAGTGCGGGGAATTGGAATACAAGCTATGACGGAGGGGGAGGGAGTCCGCCTCAGTTTCTACCGTCTGAGGCCGTTTCAGCGGTTCAGCGTTTCAGTGCTTCAGGCGCCGCATTGGATGAAACTTGCAGATTTTGGGATTTTTTTATTTTGTGACCGGTTTGTGACTGAAATGCGGTATACTGTAGCCAGTGTATGCAGTGTGAGCTGAAACCTACACTTTTTCGTTCAAACTTGGATAATTCCTTAATGAATATCAAAACGCCTTTAAGGCGTTTTTTTATTGCAAACTTGAATCATTTCGTTCTTCCGAAAAAGTGTACATTTTCTGAAAAGAAAGAAAGGAGAACGAAATGAAAGGCAGGATTACAAAATTCTTTGCAACGAGCGTGAGCCTTTTGCTGGCAGCATGTCTTCTGGCGGCGGGGCTTCCGGTCCTGGCGGAGGACAGCGGCATCCCTATGGAATTAGACGGTATCGAGTATACGCTGGACGAAGCCTCAAAGACGGCTTCTGTAACGGCCTGTACACAGAGCAGGATACCCGATCCCGAGGATATCCGGATTCCCGCTTATGTGGAGGATGCGGAAGGAACGGCCTATAAGGTCGTTTCTATCGGTGAAGAAGCTTTCGGCGATATAGCGTTCTTCAACGGAGGAAAAAAATATTCCATTACGCTTCCCGAAGGTCTGGAAAGAATTGGGAGGGAGGCTTTTTCCGCCGTATATTTTTCTTCCGTGCTGGTTATACCCGACAGTGTTGCCCAACTGGGCGAAGGAGTCTTTTTGGATGCGGACGCTCCTGAAATCGTGGTAGGGGCCGGAGTGAAATCCATTCCTTCCCGGGCGTTTGCAGGAATGGGCTTTATGGAACCGCCGAAAATTGTGCTGGGAAGCGGCGTAACGTCCATAGCGGCGGACGCCTTCAGCGGGGCCTGCATCAGCGGCCTGACGGTCAACGGGCCTATGGGCAGCCTGGACGAGCAGCTTTCCGCCATAGAGGATTTGAAAGGCGTGAAGATTCAGTATAACGACCCAGACGCCAAGGACGCGGCTTGGCTGCAGGCGCAAGTGGACGCGGCGCCCAACGGCGAGCGCACGGTCATTGTGCTTACCGACGCCGTTCTGATGGATCAGACGGTGAAAATTCCCAGTGGGAAGGATATCGTCCTCACCGATGGGGGCAAAGCGGTTTCTGTAGGCGCGGCGGGCGCAAATCAGCTGTTCACGGTGGAAAAGGGCGCTTCTTTGACGGTTGAGACCACTGGCGGCAATGGGCTTTTGACGCTGGCGGGCGGAACGGATTCCGGCAACGGGCAGGGCACTATTGTGAACTGCCAGGGGGCCTTCACCCTTCACAGCGGAACGCTGAAGGGCGGTACGGTAAAAAATACAGGATCAGCGGCAGTCCGCGTCGTGGGCAGCGGAGCGGTCTTTTCCATGGATGGCGGCGTGATCGAAGACACGCTGATCGAAAGCGGCTCTATATCCGCCGCGGTGGCTGTGGGCGGTCACGGGCGTTTTTCCATGAGCGGGGGTGTGATCCGCGATAATGTATCCACAGCCGGCGGAGCCGTAAACGGCGGCGGCGTAGTGGTCTACGGCTGGAATACAGGCGAAAAGGCCTCCATGGAGCTTTCCGGCTCTGCTCAGATAACGGGCAACGAATCCTATGACGGCGGCGGCGTCTATATCGTGGGCGATGCCGATGTGGTGATGAACGGCGGTACGATCTCCGGCAATACGGCTTATCATCACGGCGGCGGCGTATGTGTGGCTGGAAAAAGCGGCGGTATGGGCGCCGGCGAGAGCGCCCCCTGCGCGTTTACCATGAACGGCGGCGTGATTGCGGAGAATACGGCGTATAACTCCGGGGGCGGCATCTATCTGAATTCCAATGATGTGACCCTCAATAAGGGCCGCATTGAAAACAACACGGCGGATATTCAGGGCGGCGGCCTATGGTTCTGCCCCACGGGCGACGCGACTCTTTCGGTGACCAACGGCGCGGCCGTGTTTGACAATACGGCGGGCGGCGCCGGCGACGATTTTGTATCTGTTTGGAAAAGCGGACGCACGCATACCTCTACTCTGGCCAACCGCATGCTGGGCGGCGGAAAAGTGGATTGGTACAAGGACGGCGGCATCGACGATACCGTTTACAGCGATTGGGGCGTGGCTTCGGACGATCCCCGGTTTGACCCCGAGAATCCAGGCGAAAGCGTGGACGTGAAGGGCAGTTCTGAGAGCTGCGCCCTGAAGGCTGCGGCCAGCGATGAGGCCAAAGCCCTGGCTATGGAGAAGGGGCAGCTCTTCATCACCGGCAACAGCGCCGGCCACGGCGGCGGTATCGGCTCCAACGGCGAAGTCGTCGTCGGGGAAAAAGACCGCGAATATACTTTGACGGTGGAAAAGGAATGGCTTGAGACGCCGGAAGCAGAAAAACCGGAATCCCTGACCGTTTACCTGAAGATAGGGGAATATCAGCTGGATCCCGTGGTTCTCAGCGCGGAGAACCAGTGGAAGGCCGGCTTTGAGGAGCTGCCGGATCCCTCTACCGTAGGCGTGGAATTTGCCGTGGTGGAGAATCCCGTCCCCGATGGCTTTAAGCCTCAGTATGCCCCCGCGGTGGTGGACGACGAAACCAGAACCATCTATATCCGTCTGAGCAATACGTATACGCCTCCGGAAGAGCCCTCCGAACCGGAATCCTCTGAGCCTGAGGAGGAAATCCCCGACGAGTCCACTCCTTCCGGCGCGCCCGGGGACCCCTCTTCCGATCCGGGCAGCTCCGGCGGTGAAGATATCCCCGACGAATCCGTTCCCCTGGCTCCCGTCACCGGCGAGCAGGCGGGCAATCCCGTGTGGCTTGCGGCAGGCGCGGCTCTGGCGGCCTGCTGTGCAGCGTCCGTTATGCTGTGCAGGCGCAGGGCGTCCCACAGAGAGGAAAAGTGATCCGGCGCTTTTAACACGTCCGGGCGCTGAAAGGCGTATGCGTCCCCGAAGAAATGGGTGCGGAAAACCGGTCTTGCTTTCGTTTGCGAAGCCCTCTGCCCGCGGGCGGGGGGAGAGCCGGCGGATGCGGCTTCATAGGACGCGTTCCGCGCTGCGGTTCCCCACCGTCCGGTATATCGGTATATCGGTCATACCGGCATATTATACGTGCACACATCACACTATCATGCTTCATACTCTATACTCTATACTTTAAACTTTGCATACTGCGGCTGCATGATCTGTATGGTTTTCATGACTTGCATGACCTGCATGACCTGCATGACCTGCGA
>URRG01000286.1 GCA_900550095.1 uncultured Oscillospiraceae bacterium | reverse complement strand
TATCAGGAGGCGGAAGGCCCCGCTCCCGCCAGGGCCATGCTCGCCCGGCTCCGATACGATCCCGCCGTCATCGACCGGGTCTGCTACCTTGTGAGCCGCCACCATACATACAGCGACATATACGGCGCAGACTATCAGATCCTTGTAGAAGCGGACTTCCTTGTAAATCTGGATGAAGGAAAAGCCTCGAAACAGGCTGTGGAGGAAGCCAGGCGGCATATTTTCAAAACGGCCTCCGGCCTGTTCTTTCTGGATTCCCTTTTCCCAGCATGATCCCGCGCGCAGCGCCTCTGCGAGAATCCCTTTGGAGCCCCGCCGGACAGGCTCCAAAGGGATTTTTACATCCAGGAAAAACACCGGGAAATGTCTCCCGCCGGGACCTGCAGAAAAGGCCCTTGCTGCGGAAGCGGGCCCGCCCTTCCCTCTATGCGTTCCAAAGTTCCGCGCCCGGTTTTCATGGCCTGGGCCGCCGTCTTTTGGCTTCTGCAATCTTTGCCATACTGGAGGCTTGAAGGTGCTCCCCCTTGCAACCTCGGAAGGAGACTGTATAATGAAAGAGGAGGCAATACCGGCTGAACTTTTATACATGCCGGAAATCGGAGCCCCACGGGGCAAAAGGAGGACTTGTATGGAACGGATTTGCCGCTGGGCAAAAACGGAAAAAGGAACTGAATTGTATTTGAATGACATTTTAGTGGGTACGGCTGAGGCAGCCGAAAACGCGGAAGATGCCTTCGTGATGGTAGAGGAAGGCGTGGTCTGCTGGAAACGGACGGCAAACGCCCCTGCGGAACGGATGACCATGCGCTTTACCGCCGCGTATCCTTCCCAGTATCAGATGGTGCCCGCCCTGCAGTATGACGGGAATACGTGCTTCTATATCAAGGACTACGTTGATGTCCGCAACGCCGTTATGCCCGAAGAAAAACGC
The DNA here is from genome assembly GCA_900550095.1 of uncultured Oscillospiraceae bacterium. Classification (GTDB taxonomy): domain Bacteria; phylum Bacillota; class Clostridia; order Oscillospirales; family Acutalibacteraceae; genus UMGS1264. The sequence continues at coordinate 2,973 of URRG01000286.1, read as the reverse complement.
GAAACCAAAAAAATCCCCACCTATTTTCTGGGAAATCGGGATCCGGAGACCCGGGAACCCTGGCGGTTCATCTGGCACCGGATGAGTATTCCCGGCGCAACCTATTCCGAGGGAAACTCTCTCTCCACCGGCATGTTCCTGCCGCCGGACCAGCTGGACGGCGCCTGCTCCATATACACAGAAGGGGATACCACCGTCCACGAACTCTTGTGGCCGGAACAGGACAGCCGCCTGAACGCTTTTCCCGATCCGGAAAAGCATGTGAAAAAGCCCCGGCCGCGCCGCGTATTCCGCGCCATGCTCGTATTCGCTCCCGTTGAGGAGCCCCGCACAGCTTGGCACACGCTGCTTTCCGCCGCCTGGAAGCAATATTACCTCCTGAAGGCCCCCAGCCGCAGCCATGAAGAACTGTGGAAATTGGGCGTTTCCTACGCAAAACTTCTCTATACAGAGGAAGAGGACGGCTTTAAGGGCTTCAGCATCGGCCTCACCTGGGAAGGTAAATGGGTAAAAAGGAGCCGGCAGAAATATGAGATCGGCTGGTGCGGCCAGAACGCTTCCCTGGCCAATTCTCTTTTGGCCCATGCCGCCATGACCGGAGATGAAGATGCAAAAAACAAGGGCCTGGCCGTTCTGGACGCCTGGATTGCCGCTCAGAAGCCCACCGGACTGATCCCCACTCACTACGACGACAACATGTACACAAACGGTTTTGCCAAAACGGTGGACGCCTGCAATCTCGGCACCGCCGCCGTGCAGTTCTTTGAGGCCGCAGACCGGGCCGCCGCCCTGGGCTGCGAAAGGCCGCAGTACACGGAAATGGCCTGCCGCATCTGCGATTTCGCCCTCAGAGCGATGGATGAAAAGGGCCGGATCGGGAAAAGCTGGCTGGAAGCCGATCTTTCCCCCGCCGTAAAGCAGGGAACCACAGGAGCGTTTCTCTCCATGGCCCTCTGCGAGGGCGCCCGGCGCACAGGAAAGCCCGAATATCTGGAAGCCGCCAAAAAAAGCTGCCGCTATTATATCCGGGAGCTCTCTGAAAACGGCTTCACAACAGCGGGAGCGCTGGACGTGTTCTCCATCGACAAAGAATCCAGCATCCCCCTGCTGAAGGGAAACCTGATGCTGTATTCTCTCACGGGGGAGAGAGAATTCCTGGAAAACGCGGAAAAAGCCGCTTGGTATCTTTCCACCTGGCAGTGGCATTATACCAGGGATTACCCCAAGGGAAGCCTTCTGGAAACCATGGGCTTCGATACATTCGGCGGGACCGCCGTCTCCATCCACGGGGGAATGGATCCCTTCGCCCTGAGTTACATCCACGAGCTCCGCGACCTTGCAGAGCTCACGGGGAATCCGCAATGGGCCGAAAGGGCCAACGGGATCTGGCGACACGGGCAAATGTGTATTTCAGACGGCTCCATGGTTATAGACGGGAAGGATCCCCGCCCCGCCGGAAGCCAGGATGAATCCGTGAGCCTGACGCTGAGCCCCCACCATGAGAACAGTCCCTCGCAGTGGCTGGTGGCCTGGCCCACCGCTTTCCGGCTGGAAGCCCTCAGACGGATCCTGCCGGACACAGGCGATAGAAAGAACCGTATTTTTTAAGGCAAGGCCGTTCACCTGAAACCGCCAAAGGCTCGGGGAACCGGGAAAGGAGGTTTCGATGCCGCTTCAAAGATCGGCGGAACGTCGGGAAAGGAAAGCCTTTATAAACCAGAGGAACGCCCCAAAACGAGAACGATGGATTCACGGGAGAAGTGGTCGGGCGCCTGGCCGCTTTCGAGGACGTATACCATCATCTTCTGAAAAATCACGAAGCGCTTTCTCTCAAGCTGGAAGCGCTGCGGGAACAGGAGAAGACCCGCTCCCATCCATCCAAGGAAGGTCATAGGCGAAAAACTCATGAACGCCGCGATGCTGAGCCTTCTGGAAATCCGGGGCCTGCGCTGACAGGAGAAAGCGCCTCTGCATACAGCTTCTGCAAGGGTACGCATTCTGAATTCGGAATGCGTACCCTTTTTCTGTTGCGCACAGTCTGCGCCCCGCCTACATAGAATGGTAAAGGCCCCGTATCCTAATGCAATACCGGGGGCAGGACGTTTTTCTGAAAGCGGCTTTCTGCTTTTGTATCCGAATGCCGCTCCCATACTTTCTGAATCTTCCGTATGCGGAGGTCTTCCTCCATAATCACCGGCCTTAAGAGAGGTAATGTGTATGAACATCTATCACGGCGATAATTTTTATCGGGATCCATGCTGCCCGTGCCCGCCTCCGTGCGTCTATCCGCCCTGGAGCGTCACCGGCCCGCAGGGTCCCACCGGACCAACAGGAGCTACTGGCCCAACCGGGGCTACCGGGGCTATGGGCTTTATGGGACCCGCAGGGCCCATGGGAGCCACCGGGCCCACAGGGCCTGCGGGAGCAACGGGCGCATCTGTGACCGGCGCTACCGGGGCTACTGGTCCTATAGGGCCAACGGGGCCGACCGGACCTACTGGGCCTTCCGTCACAGGCGCAACCGGCCCCACGGGGCCCGCCGCCACTATTCAAGTAGGGAACGTCACTACAGGGGAGCCGGGTACCGCTGTCACAGTCACCAACAGCGGCACCAGCCAGAACGCTGTGTTCAATTTCTCCATCCCCAGGGGCGCTACAGGAGCTACCGGCCCAACCGGCGCTGCGGGAGCTTCCATAACAGGAGCTACCGGAGCCACTGGTCCTGCCGGACCGACTGGCGCAACCGGCCCAACCGGGCCCACAGGCCCCGCCGTTACAGGAGCCACAGGCACAGCCGCCACCATCCAGGTGGGAAACGTCACCACAGGAGAACCTAACACAGCCGCTGCCGTTACCAACAGCGGAACCAATCAGAACGCCATTTTTGACTTCGTAATCCCCAGAGGCATCACAGGGGCGACAGGAGCCACAGGCGCTACCGGTGCAACAGGTGCAGCTGGAGCCTCCGTGACC
>URRG01000285.1 GCA_900550095.1 uncultured Oscillospiraceae bacterium | reverse complement strand
CGGGGCGGCCCCCGCTTTTATACGGCAGCCGCCCTGCAACAAAACCGATTTGCATTCTGCAGAGCTTTCTTCCTCCACATTCCCGCGCCGTGCGCCTTCTCTGGGGAGAAGCTCCCATCCTTTTTTCTATTCCTTCTCGATATATGCCACGCCGACGCAGCCGGGACCTGTATGGGTCCCAATGACGACGCCCATATCCGTATGCCCCCACTGGGAGATATCCAGCCCCTGATCCGTCAGCTTCTGCCGGAAGGTGTCCAGCAGCACAGGGCATTGAGTGGAGCCCAGCCGGGGCGTATACCGGGTGTCGAATCCCTTCTCCGAAAGCTCTCTGGCGATCCACTGGTAGGCGGCCAGATTTCCCCTGACCTTTTTCACCACGTCGATCTTCCCGTCTTTCACAGTAAGGACGGGCTTCACATGGAGCAGCGTACCCACGATGGCGGAAGCCGCCGGAAGCCTGCCGCCCTTTAAAAGGTATTTGAGGCTTTCCAGCGTGGCAAGGATGCGCACACGGCCCTTCAGCCGGTTCAGCTCCCCGGCGATCTCCCCGGCGGAAAGCCCCTTGTCCCGCAGGCGCAGCGCCTCCCGGATGAGAAGATCCGTGCCGAAGGAGCCGGAGCCTCCATCCACCAGATGGATGGAGCGGCGGGGAAATGTATTTTTGGCGATCACTGCGGATTGATAGGTGCCGCTCAGGCGGGAGGAGATGAAGATCCCCAGAAGCTCGTCGTTTTTCTCCTGAAGCAGGCTTTTATACAGCTCCATAAATTCTCCGGAATTCACCTGGCTGGTCACGGGGACCGTCTTGCTCTTCTCCAGCTTGCGGAAAAACTCGGGCGGGGTCAGCTCTACGCCGTCCTTGTATTCCGCGCTGCCGAAGCGAACGGTGAGCGGAGCCACCGTTATCCCCAGCGAGGCTGCTTCTTCCCTCGTAATATCCGAGGTGCTGTCGATCAGAATATGAACCATAGTGTGCGTAACCTCTTTTCTTACTGTTTCCGCCGCTCTCTTTTCGGCCCGCGGCGCTTCCGAATCCCCGCAGATGCAGGAGAAACCTCATCCCTTCGGCGTCTCCACGGCCGTGTGCCCTCGGCCCCGCCCCTTTCCGCAGGCTCCTTCCTGCTTTCCCGGAAAAACAGGAAGGGGGCGCTCCTCTTCTCCGGGCGGGAAGTCTCCCTTTCCTCTGGAATAATGGGAAAAATAACCGGCCAGCACGCTCAATGCGCCTGTGAGCGTGATCAGCTGCTCCTCTGAGAGGCATCCGGCCACAGCCTCCACCATAGCCGTGTGGAACCGCTGGTGATACTGGTCGGCCTCTTTCCCTTTTTCGGTAGCCTCCAGGCGGACGACTCTTTTATCCTCCACGCTTCTCCGCCGCAGAAGGCATCCCTTTTTCTCAAGGGTCTTCACCGCCGTCGTAAGAGTCCCCATGGTCACGCCCAGCCTCCTGGATATTTCTCCCATAGTGTTCTGCTCCTCCTGTTCCGCGCGCAGAACAGACTCTATAATGTGGAACTCATTGACGGAAAGCGCCGCCCCCTCATAGGAAGAAAGGGCCTTTTCCTCCGCCCGCAGAATGTAATTGAAATCCTCGATCAAAAACCTGTTTATCGCTTCCCTTGCTGAAACGGATAGCTGTGACATCGTGTCCCGACTCCTTCTCCTCCCGGGCCCGCCTTCCGGCAGCCCGCGTATATCCCTCTGCGCTTCCCCGCCGGAAGCGGACTCCTCCGTGAAAACAAAGGCGCAGGCCGATACGTTCCCTTCCCTCATCAGGGATGCGCTCCTGTTTTCTTCGCCTAGTATAGCATGAAGCCCCCGCAAAGTCCATAAAATTTTGAAATTCAAACTTTATAACCTCCGTTTTAGGCCGGCTTTCTGCGGCGAGACGGAAGCAGGCCGTCTTTTGACGGCATCCTGTTTCAGGCAAGGCCATCCCATACAAGCTTCAAAGCCTGTCTCTGCACAGAGAATAGGGACGCTCTGCCGTGTGCCGGGAAAAGCGGGTCTGCCCGGCGAAATATGTTTTCCCCTCCGCCAGAGGGAACCCTATGCGAAAAACCGTTGTTCTGTCCGCTTTCCTGTCCCTTTACGCGTTTACGCTCCCCGGCCGGATAATTTTTTGCCCCCGATTTCACGGAAAATTCACTCATTTGCGCTATAATGGATATATGATATAATAAAAGTGTTTTCCCCGCGAAGGGCGGTCTTTCGGTGTGCGGCGGGAACTGCGCCTTCCGCTTCGTTCGGATGCGCATGTACACACGGTCTGCATACCAAAAACGCGGGAAAGCCCGGCGGCCGGGGATCCGCCGGGGCCGCGCCGGAGGGAGCCTCCCTGGAAGGGACCTGAAAAGGGCGCCTCAGGAGAGCGGGATACGGAAATACACAAATGCAGGGCTACAGAATACGGGATCAAAAACCATACTACATGTAAACGTACCTAAAAGAACCGGTATCGGGAATACTGGGCCCTTCGGCCCGGAAAAGGAGAGAAAACACATGGATGCAGGAAAAATCCTTGTAGTGGACGACGATCAGAATATTTGCGAACTGCTGCGGCTGTATGTGGAAAAGGAAGGCTTCGAGGTGATCATCGCCAACGACGGGCGGGTAGCTCTTGAGGTATTCGAGGCTGAGAACCCCGACCTGATCCTTCTGGACATCATGCTGCCGGAGCTGGACGGATGGCAGGTCTGCCGGGAGATCCGCAAGCGCTCCCAGTGCCCCATCATCATGCTCACCGCCAAGGGCGAGGTCTTCGATAAGGTGCTGGGTCTGGAGCTGGGCGCAGACGACTATGTGGTGAAGCCCTTTGAGGCCAAGGAGGTCGTGGCGCGCATCAAGGCCGTCCTCCGCAGGCTGGGCAAAAACGGCGCGGAAGCGGTAAAGGAAGTGAAATACGACAAGCTTTCCATCAATCTGACCAACTATGAGCTGAAGGTAAACGGTGTGCAGGTGGATACTCCCCCCAAGGAGATGGAGCTCATCTACCATCTGGCCAGCAACCCCAACCGGGTATTTACCCGGGATCAGCTCCTGGATGAGGTATGGGGTTTCGACTATTACGGCGACAGCCGCACGGTGGACGTGCACGTAAAGCGCCTGCGGGAAAAGCTGGAGGGCGTTTCCGACAAGTGGGCCCTAAAAACCGTTTGGGGCGTAGGATACAAATTCGAGGTGAAGGAATAGGCATGGCGTATTTGGCGGGCGGGGCGCAGACCCCGGGCAGGCCGCTTATGAGAGGCGCGGGGAATTATACCGCGCAGGAAGCCGGGTCTTTTCCGGCAGCCGGCGCCGGGGAAGGGAGCGCTCCCTCTCTCCGCCGGTTTCTTTTTCTGTGCTTGCCGCCGCTTTCACGTCCGCCTCGCTTTGAAGGAATCCTTTCTCTCGGGAACGGAGCCGGAAAAGCAGGGGCTCCCCGGGCAGGCGGCAGGAAGGGAGGAACGAGGGCATGAAAAAAAGCCTCTTCCGAAAATATCTGAAGATCACCTCCTTCACCATCCTGATCAGCTTTTTTTTGCTTGGGCTGGTGATGCTGACCTTTATTACCACCAATTGGCAGGATGAAAAGCAGTCCCTGCTGGAAAAAAACGCCTCCAGCGTGGCGAAGCTGGCGGCTACCGGCGCCCAGGAGGAGGCGGACGGCCACTATACCCTGCCCGGGTCCGACATGAAGGTGTTTATGAATTTTTTCGCGGAAAATATTAATTCAGACATCTTTATCATTGACCTGACGGGCAAGCCGGTTCTAACGGCGCTTGGCAGCGGCAGCGAGGACCCAGTGGCGACAGAGGTCAATATCCCGCAGGAAATGATTAAAATTGCGGTTGCCACCGGCATGTACAGCAATGAAAGCACAATGGGTGGGCTGTACAAAAAGCAGCATTATGTGGTGGGGG
>URRG01000284.1 GCA_900550095.1 uncultured Oscillospiraceae bacterium | reverse complement strand
CCATATTCTTCGGGCCGAAGCAGATATCCTTCAGCACCGTTTCCTCAAAAAGCTGATGCTCCGGATACTGGAACACCATGCCCACCCGGAAGCGGACGGCCCGGATCTTTTTGGGCTCTTCCCAGATATCCTTCCCATCCAGCAGCACCTGGCCGGAGGTGGGCCGCAAAAGGCCGTTCAGCGTCTGGATCAAGGTGGATTTTCCCGAGCCTGTGTGGCCGATGACGCCGATAAACTGCCCCGCTTCGATCTTCAGGTTCACATGATCCACCGCGACCTTTCGGAAGGGGGTGTTCTCCCCGTATACATAGGTCAGATCCTTTGTTTCAATCAGCGGCATGGCCCGCACCCCCTTCCTCATCCCCGGCAGCCCCGGTTCGGGAAAACTCCGGCCGGATCTTCTCCAGAGCCGCCACACATTCGTCTATGGAAAGGGTGCACTCCGGCAGCTCAACCCCCGCGGCCTTCAGCCTGTGGGTGAGCTCTGTGGATTGAGGCACATCCAGCTGGTGCTTTTTCAGGAGCTCCACCTGGGAAAATACATCCCTTGGGGCGCCCTCGGTGAGGATTTTTCCATCGTCCATAACGATGACTCTGTCCGCTTCGATAGCCTCGTCCATATAGTGGGTGATGAGCACGATGGTGATGCCCTTTTCCCGGTTCAGCCGGTGGATGGTGCGGAGCACCTCCGTGCGCCCTCTGGGATCCAGCATGGCCGTAGGCTCGTCCAGCACAATGCAGTCGGGTTCCATGGCAATAATGCCCGCAATGGCTACCCGCTGCTTCTGCCCGCCGGAAAGCTTGTGGGGAGCGAACTCCCGGAAATCATACATCTCCACGGCCTTCAGGGCGTCGTCCACCCTTTTGCGTATTTCCTCTGTGGGGACCCCCAGGTTTTCGGGGCCAAAGGCCACGTCCTCCTCCACCACGCTGGCCACCAGCTGGTTATCGGGATTCTGCAGCACCAGACCCACCCGCCGGCGGATCTCGTAGAGAAGGCTTTCGTCCTTGGTATCCATGCCTCCGGCGTAGATCGTCCCCCCTGTGGGGAGCAGCATGGCGTTGAACATCTTTGCCAGAGTGGATTTCCCCGAGCCGTTATGGCCCAAAAGCGCCACAAATTCACCCTTTTCCACATGCATGACGATCCCCTTCAATACGTCGTCGGGAACCGTGTCTCCATAGGAAAACGTGACGTCTTCGGTGTGGATGAATGCTTCATCCTTTGTATTCGGATCCATGGTCATTCTCATTCCCCCGTTCTGTGTCAGTCGTTCTGCCAGACAGCCGTGCTCCCGCAGGGAAGCACCAGACCGCTGACCGTAACAGGAAGCCCGATCTCGCCGGAGGAAACCCTTCCCCCGAAGCGGGTCTTCAGCTGCACGCCCAGCAAATATTCCATCACAGCGGGCGAAAGGCCCGTTGTGTATGAATTCAGGATAAAAAACAGCGGGTCCGCATCCATTACGGAAGCGCAGAGCTCCACCAGGCCGAAAAGCTGCTCCTCCAGCTTCCAGACCTCTCCGTTGGGGCCCCGGCCGTAAGAGGGAGGATCCATTATGATGCCGTGATAGGTATTCCCCCGCCGCTTTTCCCGCTGGACGAATTTCACACAATCATCCACCAGCCATCGAACGGGCTTATCCTCCAGACCGGAAGCCGCGGCGTTTTCCCTGGCCCACACCACCATGCCCCGGCTGGCGTCCACGTGGCAGACCTGAGCCCCTGCAGCCGCGCAGGCCAGGGTGGCAGCCCCCGTATATCCGAAGAGGTTCAGCACCTTTACAGGCCGTCCCGCCCTGCGGATCTTCTCCGCCGCAAAGTCCCAGTTGACGGCCTGCTCCGGGAAGATGCCCGTGTGCTTGAAGCCCATGGTCTTCAGGCGAAAGGTGAGCTCCCGGCCCACGCCGCCCTGTTTCCCGCCGTAATGGATCTTCCACACAGGAGGGACGGCCCTGCGCTCCTCCCATGCGCCGCCGCCTGTATTGGAGCGGTGATACCGGGCATGGGCGTTCTTCCACCTGGGATCCTTTTTCTCCGTATTCCATATGATCTGCGGATCTGGCCGGACGAGGATCACATCTCCCCATCGCTCCAGCCGTTCCCCCGCAGAGGTATCGATCAGCTCATAATCCTTCCAATCTGCTATTCTCACTCTCGTATCCTTTCCCAGCCGGCAAGCTTTTCCACCTGCTTCCGCGCGTCTCCGCCCCGGCTGCACCTGAATGCATCCCACTCGCCCGCAACGCCGGGAGGCCTGGGGCTGAAGGCTAATACGTCACAGCCAGAACCAGCATCAGCAACCCGGCAGCCATGATAAGTATATGGAAAACGCTTTGCAGCGCCATACAGAATTCCAAAGGCTTCGGGCGCTTCCAGACGACCACATTTACCAGAACGTAATAGAAAACAGAAAACTTCATATTCAGGCCAAAGACCGTAAACAGAAGCAGCCCCGTGAGGAAAAATCCCCAGCGCCCCCGGATCTGGAGCTCCCCGGCGGCCAGCGTAACCAGCTCCTCCGGATTTTGGACGCCCAGGGAAGCGCTCTTTATTTCTCCGCGTGGCGTCCAAACGCCGTTTCCCGCCAATACGCCCTGGAACAGCTCCCCGCCGTCCTCCGCCAGAATAGAAGCGGAAACAGAATCCCCCTTCCGGGCCGTCTGCACAGAATAGGAAGAACTTCCTCCATCCGGCAGCCGGAATACGATCAGGGCCAGTTCCGTCTTCTCTCCCGTGACCGTGGCTGAAATCCCAGCAGGGAATTCACGGTATACCGCCTCGTGAGGCTCCTTTGAGCCGGGCTGCCTCTCCAGGAAGGATCCTCCCACTTCCACACCGGCGGAAAAAAACAGCCTTCCATATGCCGCCAGGGCTGCAGCCACAGCCACAACAAGTGCAATTCCTTTCCCCCAACGCCTCCGGCGCTTTTTCAATGATTCCACCTTCATACCCACGCTTTCGGATCCCTCAGAAAAGGGTTTGTTGATCCAGTGACCCCTGATCCCCTCCGGGAGGCGTCAGCCCCAGGTGCAGGTAGGCCGCCGGCGTAGCGCAGCGCCCCCGAGGCGTTCTGCTCAAAAAGCCGATCTGCATAAGATAGGGCTCATATACGTCCTCGATGGTGACGGCCTCTTCCCCGATAGCCGCCGCCAAGGTCTCCAGGCCCACAGGACCGCCCTTATAAAACTTAATCAAAGTAGAAAGCATCCGACGGTCGTTGGCATCCAGGCCGATCTCGTCCACCTCCATGCGGTCCAGCCCGATACGGGCGCTCTCCAGAGTGATGACGCCGTCGCTGATCACCTGGGCGAAGTCCCTCACACGGCGGAGCATCCGGTTGGCAATGCGGGGCGTCCCCCGGCTGCGGGAGGCGATCTCCAAAGCGCCGTCCGCTTCAATAGGGATATTGAGGATATGGGCGCTGCGGGTGACGATCTTCGCCAGCTCCTGGGGCGTGTAAAGCTCCAGGCGGAGCACTACGCCAAAGCGGTCCCGCAGGGGGGCGGAAAGCTGTCCCGCCCTGGTGGTAGCCCCCACCAGGGTGAATTTCGGCAGCGGCAGATGGTAAGAAGCCGCCATCTGCCCTTTTCCGGTGATGATATCCAGGGCGAAATCCTCCATAGCCGGGTACAAAATCTCTTCCACGCTGCGGGAAAGGCGGTGCACCTCGTCGATAAAGAGCACGTCCCCGGGGTTCAAATTGGTAAGGAGAGCGGCCAGATCCCCCGGCTTCTCAATGGCCGGGCCCGAGGTGATCCGCAGATTCACATGCAGCTCGTTGGCGATGATCCCCGCCAGAGTGGTCTTGCCCAGGCCGGGAGGGCCGTAGAGCAAAACGTGATCCAGGCTTTCCTTTCTCTGCTTGGCCGCCTCTATGAAGATAGAAAGGTTTTCCTTTGCTTTTTCCTGGCC
>URRG01000283.1 GCA_900550095.1 uncultured Oscillospiraceae bacterium | reverse complement strand
TTCTGAAGACCCTGAACCGTATGAACGACCTGGTGCCCAATGTAAAGATCACCGGCAAGGTCGTCCTGGACGGGGAAGACATCTACGCCAAGGGCGTGGACGTGACCCTTCTGCGGAAAAAGGTGGGCATGGTGTTCCAGAGCCCCAATCCCTTCCCTATGAGCATATACGACAATATCGCCTACGGCCCCAGGCTCCACGGGGTGAAGCGGCGCATGCAGCTGGACGAGATCGTCGAAAAAAGCCTGCGCGGCGCCGCCATCTGGGACGAAGTGAAGGACAGGCTGAAAAAGAACGCCCTGGGCCTTTCCGGAGGCCAGCAGCAGCGCCTCTGCATCGCCCGGGCACTGGCCGTGGAGCCGGAGGTCCTCCTCATGGACGAACCCACCAGCGCTCTGGATCCCATCTCCACCTCGAAAATAGAGGAGCTCTGCAGCCAGCTCAAGCAGGATTACACCATCGTCATCGTTACCCACAATATGCAGCAGGCCGCCCGTATTTCGGATAAGACCGCCTTTTTCCTTATGGGCGAGATCGTGGAGGCCGGAGAAACGGAACAGATTTTCTCCATGCCCAAGGACAAACGGACGGAAGAATACATCACAGGGAGGTTCGGCTGATGAGAGCCAAATTTGACGAACAGCTCAAGGAGCTCCATGTGGAGCTGATCAAAATGGGGAGCCTCTGCGAGGAGGCCATTTCCCTCTCCGCAAAGGCGCTGGAAGGCGGCCCCGAGGCCGCTGAACTGGCCCGGAGGGTATCCCCGCTGGAATATGAGATCGATCAAAAGGAAAGGGAGATCGAGGGGCGCTGCATGCGCCTCCTTCTGCAGCAGCAGCCCGTGGCTGCGGATCTCCGCGCCGTTTCCGCCGCCCTGCGTATGATCGCGGATCTGGAGCGCATCGGCGACCAGGCCGCCGACATAGCGGAACTGACGCCGTATATCACCGAGGAGACTATCCGGAAGGAGCTTCCCATCAGCCGGATGGCCCAATGCGCCGTCTCCATGGTAACGGGAAGCGTGGACGCCTTTGTGCGGGAGGATCTGGAACTGGCCCAAAGGATCATAGGCGAGGATGACCGGGTCGACGCATATTTTGACGAAATCAAGGAAGAGCTGAGCCGGTGCATCGTGGAAAAAGCCATAGAGCCCAAGGCGGTCCTGGATCTGCTGATGGCCGCCAAGTACTTTGAACGCATCGGGGACCACGCCGTCAACGTAGCGGAGTGGGTAGAGTATTCCATCACGGGAATACACAAAAGCAGCGAGCACCACGGGGGCGCCTTTGGAGACATGCGCGGGCGGTAACGGGCGCTTTTCCCCGGCTTGCCGGAAGCATACCGCGCAGAAAAGGCAACAGCACCGGCCTTCGCCCGATGTATCCGCAAAGAGCCGAAAGCTTCCCGCAGAACTGTATAATTATAACGGTATAAGAGCACAACAGCAGAACAACAGAACAACAGAACGCCCCTTCCGGCCCACAGAGAAAGCGCGAAGCCGGGGGAACCTGCGTATTTTTTAGCAAGTATACCCTCCCTCCGCCCGGATGTGGTATACTGGACACGACGGAACCGAGCCGCAGGAAGAGCGCGGGCGCGGATGCGTGGGCACGTGGACGCTCCTCCGGCCAGACCGAGCCCCACGGGAATCGGACGCCGAACAGCTGAACGTTCGGAAACCGCCCGGGAAAGGGGCGGTTCCAAGGCAGCGCCTTCCTTCCGCCATACCTGCGGCGTGCTTTATGCGGGGATGCAGGTATCCGATATGCAGATATACAGTATACAGACGCGCAGATCCGCCGCAGCCCCGCCTGCCGCGTGCTTCATATGCCGCAGGCCGGATACCGGCTCCGGGCTGCAGCCCCACACATCCCGAAAACGAGGTGACCCCTTTGATTTATCTTTTGGAAGACGACGACAGCATCCGGGAACTGGTCATATATACCCTGACGAGCCAGGGCATGGAGGCTTCCGGCTTCTCCCGTCCCTCCGAGTTCTGGGAGGCCATGCGTTCCGCTCCCCCTTCCCTTCTCCTTCTGGATATCATGCTCCCGGAGGAAGACGGCATCCATATCTTAAAAAGGCTTCGCTCCTCCCCCTCCACCAGAAGGCTGCCCGTCATCATGCTCACGGCCAAGGGCAGCGAATACGACACCGTTTTAGGGCTGGACAGCGGCGCTGACGACTACATCCCCAAGCCCTTCCGGATGATGGAGCTTCTCTCCCGCATCCGCGCCCTTCTGCGGCGCAGCTCCGCGGAGCCCTCCCCGGAAGAATACCGCCTGGGCCCTCTGGCCGTGAACCCGAAAAAGCATATGGTCCGGGTCGGCGGGCAGGACGTGGCCCTGACCCTGAAGGAGTTCGAGCTTCTGAGCCTTCTTATCTCCCAGCAGGGGACCGTTTTCACCCGTTCCCAAATCCTGACACAGATATGGGGGTACGACTTCAGCGGGGAAAGCCGCACGGTGGACGTTCACATCCGCACCCTGCGCCAGAAGCTGGGGCCCGCCGGGGAACTGATCGAGACCGTGCGGGGGATCGGCTATAAAATCGGAGGAGGTACTCCATGACCAAACGTATTTTTCGTTCCATCATCCTGGTTTCCGGGCTCGTTCTGCTCGTGGGGCTGGGCTTTATGCTGGCGGTTTTCCGCCAGTATTTCGACGGCCAGCTGGAAAAGGAACTCCGGCAGGAGGCCGAATATCTTTCCCTGGCCGTACAGGAGGGGGGAGAGGACGCCCTTTCCTCTCTTTCCTCCCAGGCGGAGCGCGTCACCCTGGTAAAGGCGGACGGAACCGTCCTCTTCGACAACCGGGCCGATTCAGAGGGGATGGAAAACCATGGGGACCGGGAAGAGATCCGGGAAGCCCTGGAAAACGGCTCCGGGGAGTCCTCCCGGTATTCCAGTACGCTGGGGGAAAAAACCGTCTACTACGCCCTGCGTCTGGAGGATGGAAGCGTCCTTCGCGTTTCCACCACCCAATACACCACGGCTTCCATCATCCTCAGCATGCTGCAGCCCGTTCTGTGGATCCTGATACTTATGCTGGTGCTGGCGGGGATCTTTGCCTCCAGAGCCTCCAAAATGATCGTAGCGCCTCTGAACAAGCTGGATTTGGATAATCCGGAGCTGAACGAGCCCTATGAGGAGGTAGCCCCTCTTCTGGGCAAGATCGGCCGGCAGCAGAGGACCATCCGCCGCCAGCTGCAGGACGCACACCGTCAGCAGGAAGAATTCGCCATGATAACCGGTCATATGGAAGAGGGCCTCCTGGTCATCGACAGGCAGACCGGCCTGCTTTCCTGGAACGCCAGCGCCCTTCGGCTTCTGGGCTCCGGGGAACCCCAGGCGGATAGAAGCGTCCTCTCCCTCAACCGGAGCGAGCCCTTCCAGAGGGCCGTGGAGGGAGCCCTCTCCGGGAACCGGACGGAATCCCTTCTGGAAGTGGGCGGCGTGTACTGCCGCGTTTCCGCCAATCCCGTTCTGGACGAAGGGACCGTCAAGGGGGCCGTCCTCCTTCTGGTGGACGTGACGGAAACCATGCAGCGGGAAAACCTGCGCCGGGAATTCACCGCCAACGTTTCCCACGAGCTGAAAACGCCGCTGACCTCCATTTCCGGCTTTGCCGAAATCCTGCAGGACGGCCTGGTGCAGCCTCAGGACATCAAAAAATTCGCCGGGCGTATTTTCGGCGAAGCCCAAAGGCTGATCGTCCTTGTGAGCGATGTGATCAAAATTTCCCAGCTGGATGAAGGAAGCGTGCCCTATGAAACCGAAACCGTGGAGCTTTCGGAAACGGCCAAATCCATTCTGGAGCGCCTGAGCCCGGCTGCAGAAAAAAACCGGGTCTCTCTTTCGGTGGAAGACGGAAACCATGCAGCGGGAAAACCTGCGCCGGGAATTCACCGCCAACGTTTCC
>URRG01000282.1 GCA_900550095.1 uncultured Oscillospiraceae bacterium | reverse complement strand
GCTATCGCCGCCGAAAACGCGGACAGGGTGGCGGACGGCACCTATATCATCAACGAAGACAATATCATGGGGATCCAGACCTTCATGACGGCCTTTGCAGAAAATATCGATTCCGATATTTTCATCGCGGATACAGCCGGAAATATTCTGGTCTATGCCTTTGCCAGCCAGTCTGAGGCCGACCAGCAGGTGATCCCTCAGGATCTGATCGCGAAAGCTCTGGAAAGCCAGTATATCGGCCAGAGCACCCTGGGGAGCGTCTATAAGGACCCGTGCTATGTGGTGGGGGTCCCCATGGTGGTCATGGAGAACGGCGTCCCCGTAAAGGTGGGCGTGGTCATGGCCGCCTGCACCTTCCGTTCGTTCGGAGAATACAGGGCCAACCTGATCCAGATGTTCCTTCTGGCTGCTGTGGCGGCCTTTATGGTCTCCTTCTGCATCGTGTGGCTTTACAGCTATAATTTCGTACGGCCCCTGCGGCAGATGGCCGTGGCGGCCAAAAGCTTCGGCGAAGGGAATTTCGCCGTGCGGGTGCCCGTGACCAGCAGCGACGAGGTGGGGCAGCTGGCGGTAGCCTTCAACAATATGGCCAGCTCCCTTGCCAGCGTGGAGAGCGTCCGGCGGAACTTCATCGCCAACGTCTCCCATGAGCTGAAAACCCCTATGACCACCATCGCAGGCTTTATCGACGGAATTCTGGACGGAACCATCCCAAAGGAAAAAGAACGCCAGTACCTGCGCATCGTCTCCGGGGAGGTGAAGCGCCTGTCCCGGCTGGTGAAAACCATGCTGGATCTTTCCCGGATCGACAGCGGGGAACTGCACATACGCCCGGCCCGCTTCGATCTGACCGCCACTGTTTTCAACGCCCTGATCACTTTTGAAAAGCCCATTGAGGATAAAAAGATCGACATCCGAGGCCTGGCGGACGCGGAAAGCCTGTATATGGACGGCGACCCGGACATGATCCATCAGGTGGTCTACAACCTGATCGAGAACGCCGTAAAATTCACCAACGAAGGCGGCTATATCGAGCTGAAGACAGAGGATCAGCCGGACCGCACCAGCTTTACCATCCGCAACAGCGGGGCGGGCATCCCGGCGGACGAGATCTCCATGATCTTCGACCGGTTCTATAAGACGGACAAATCCCGCAGCAAGGATAAAACCGGCATGGGCCTGGGCCTTTATATCGTACGCACTATCATCCGCCTGCACGGAGGGGAAATCACCGTAAGCAGCGTGGAAAACGAATACTGCCAGTTCTCCTTCTGGATCCCAAAGCGCCCCGCTCTGGAGGCCCCCTCCAAGGAGACCCGGAAAGAGGGCAAGGAGAAGAAGTCCGCCTCCCGCCCCGGGGGAAAAGAGACCTCCGGAAGCCGGGGAAAGGAAAAGGAAGCCCAGCGGGGAAAAGAGAGAACCGATAAAAGAAACACCCCGCGGAAGCCTTCCCAAATAGAGGCCTCCGCGGCGGAAAACGTCCCCGCTTCTCCCCTCTCCGGGGAAGAGGCCGCGCAGGACGGCGGCAAATCTGCCGGGGGAGGACCGCAGCCGTGACGGCCCGGAGGGACGTTTTCCCCCCCTTTTGTACAAAGCGGCGGGGCCCCCGGGCCGGATTTTCTCCGGAAAAGCAGCCGGGCTTCGCCCGAAATCAACATACCATCGGAATCGAGGGAACGATATGATCAAGGAGCACCACCGAGAACATGAAAACGATGCCGGACGGGAGCCTTCCTTTTCAGGGCAGGAAGCCTTTTCCCGCCCTGAGGACGCGCCGGGCCCCTTGGGGAATACCCCCGTGCCGGGAGACGACCCCGTCCCTGAGAAAAAGACACAGCCATCCAGCGGCTTCGGGAAACCAAACGCCGCTTTGAACGCTTCCGATCCCCTGTGCACTCCCCGCACTCCGCATGCCCCTCACACAGACCATACGGAACATGCGAAGCCTGCGGAAAAGGAAGCCCCTGCCGCGGCAGAACCGGAAGAACAGGCAGAACGGGTAAAATGGGAAGAACAGAAAGAGCGCGAAAAACAGGAAAAGCAGGAAAAACAGGAGGCCTGTGAACCGCATGGCCCGCGTGGGGGCTTCCCGAGGGACCACAGGCCTGAAGCGCCCGGGCCTTCCGGGGCATACGGAACACACCATGCCCCCAAAACGCCTGCTCCGCCGGCAATGCCACAAGCGCCGCAGGAACCCCAGGCCTCCCGGGGGACTATGCCCCGGCCTTTCCGGGAGCCGCAGGCTCCCGTTCCGTACCCGCAGACGCCTCCCCCGCGGCAGGACGCGCCCCAGGCCCCTTACGGGCAGCCTCCCTATGGAGGGGAATATCCTTCTTATCCGCCTTACCCGGCTTACCCCTCATATCCCGCCGGGCAGCCTTGGGGAAACCGGCCTCAGGCGCCGGAACAGCAGGGAGGCTGGCCCCCGCCTCCCCCGCCGGAATACAGGTGGGATTACGGCTTTTACGGCCCAGGCGGCCCGCCGAAGGGCTCCAAACGGGGAGGAAAGGCCTTTGGAGCTCTGTTTATCTCCATCGGAGCCGTTCTCCTTATAGCCCTCATATCCGCTGTCATCACGGTCTCCGGAAAATACGGGCTTCCGACCGCGCCGTCCCAGTCCTCATCCTCTGCCGGCGAATCTCCCTCCGAGCCGGAAGAAAGCGTCCCAGGCCGGGAAGACAGCTCTTCTTCCCTTCCCCAGAAGGAAAAGCCCTCCGCGGAGCCGGAGGCTTCCTACGGGGGGATCGCCATAGAAGAAAGCCGCAGGGAACCTATTTCCGCCAAGGAGATCTACAAGCAGGTGGTGGAAAGCGTAGTCGGGGTGAACACAACGGTCAAATCCGGTGAAAACACTGCCCTCAGCGAGGGATCCGGCATCGTTCTCACAAAGGACGGGCTCATCCTGACCAACGCTCACGTGCTGAATTATTCCAGGGACAACGACGTTTCCGTGGTCCTGCACGACGGGACGGAATACGCCGCCTCCGTCATCGGTTTTGACAAATACAGCGACCTGGCGGTCCTGCGCATCAGCGCCAGCGGCCTGGATCCCGCCGAATTCGGGGACGTTTCCCAGCTGGAGGTGGGGGACGAGGTGTTCGCCATCGGCAACCCCGGCGGCATGAGCTACGCCAGTTCTCTGACGGGCGGATACATCTCCGCCCTGAACCGTTCCCTGAAGAACAGCGCCATGACCTTCATCCAGACGGACGCCGCCATCAATCCCGGCAATTCCGGGGGCGCTCTTGTCAACGACTGCGGCCAGGTGGTGGGGATCAACTCCAATAAGATCGTCTCCACCAGTTACGAGGGCATGGGCTTCGCCATTCCCGTCAGCCAGGTAAAGGACATCATCGACAATCTGGTGACTCAGGGCTACGTAGAGGGCCGCGGGCGGCTGGGCGTCACGGTTCTTTCGGACGGGGCCGGGCTGAAAATCCAAAGCATCGAAGAGGGAAGCGACCTTTACGGAAAAGCCGAAAAGGGAGATTACATCCTCGCCGCAGACGGCGTGGAGCTCGCCTCCATGGACGACCTGTACCTCGTTTTGGCCGGGCACAGCGCCGGGGACTCCGTAAAGCTGAAAATATTCGATGTATCCGAAAATATCACCTTCCAGGAGGACGTCCGTCTGCTGCCGGATAAGGGCGAGACCCAGGCCACTATTTCCCCTGAACCTTAAAAAACCTAAAAGGCAAAACTCTCTGAAGCGGGCCTGGGGAGGAAGGCGGGCGGAAACGGCTCCGCGGCGCGTTTTGACGCTTTGACCATTTAACCATACCGTTTCTTCACGGTTTTTACGATCCTTCATGGGGCTTCTCAGCAGTTCGCCGCGGGCCTCTTAGCCGGATTTTACAGCTTTTCCGGCAGGCCGCAGACACAAAAAAGGCCGCCGCATCCCATAGAGGATGCGGCGGCCTTTT
>URRG01000281.1 GCA_900550095.1 uncultured Oscillospiraceae bacterium | reverse complement strand
CACAGGCTGAAGAATAGCGCCCCTCTGGGCAGATTAAGCGGAAAGGAAATTTTCAGCAGAATTGTGAGGCCGGTAAAACCGGTTATAATAACGGCTATGGTTGAAATCTCTTCCCGATTAAAGGGGTAAAAGCTGGAAATAATAACAAGTAGAAGTATGTTTATAATCATCGTTACTGCGCCGGGCAGGGCCTTTTGCAGAACGTTGAGGATGAATTTTCCGTGAATACGCTCTTTGTTGCGCTCCAGTGCCAGAAAAAATGAGGGAATACCAATGGTCAGTGCACTAATGAGCGTTTGCTGAATGGGCTGGAAGGGGTAATCAAAGGCAAGAAAAATAAATAGGATGGCAATGACAGAGGAAAAAATGGACTTAACTAAGAATAAGGAGGCGGACCGCTGTAAATTATTGATAGACCGCCGGCCTTCTTTTACAATTTTCGGCATGCTGGCAAAGTTGGAATCCAGTAGGACGACTTGTGAGACTGTACGAGAGGCATCGCTGCCGGAGGCCATCGCTATGCTGCAATCGCTTTCACGCAGTGCCAGAACATCATTGACGCCGTCCCCGGTCATAGCCACCGTGTGTTTCCGGGCTTTAAGGGCCTTTACGAGAGCTAATTTTTGCTGTGGCGTTACCCGCCCGAATACGGTATAACGCTCGGCGGCTTCAGCCAGCTGCTCATCGGTGGTAAGCGTCGTGGCATCGATATAATTACCGGCGTCCGGCAGGCCAGCCCTTTTGGCAATATTTGCGACGGTCAGGGCATTATCGCCGGAGATTACCTTGATGGCCACACCCTGCTCCGCAAAGCAGGCCAGTGTTTGGGGCGCGCTGGGCCTGATTTTGTCGCTCAATACGAGCAGGCAGACCGGCTCCGGTTTTTGAGGAAGCTGTTTTTCGACAAAGCCCTCGGCGGAATGTGCCAAGATGAGCACCCGCTGCCCTGAGGCGGCATAGCGTGCCATTTTCTCACGGATATCAGCGGGGAGGGTTCCCTTAAACACAAACTCCGCGGCGCCGATGATGTAGCTGCCCTTTCCGGCAAAGGTGGCGCCGCTCCATTTCCTGGCGGAGGAGAAGGGAACGGCGTTTGTGCATTGCCAGTCCGGGCATTGGGAAAAGGCCTGCCTCAATGCGGAAAACGTAGGGCTGGTGTCGGGGCTGGAGGCAGTCAGTGCTGCGATAATGGCTGAAATCTCTTCAGTAGATACGGAGGAAAGCGGAAGCACGTGATCCACCTGCATGGTTCCCTCCGTGATGGTCCCTGTTTTATCCAGACAGAGAACATCCACACGGGCCAATGTTTCAATGGAGTACAGCTCCTGCACCAATGCATGGTGGCGGGAAAGGCGCAGTACACTGACGGCCAGAACCATACTGGTCAGCAAGACGAGCCCCTCCGGAATCATGCCTACCAGGGCGGCGACCGTACTGACGACAGCCCGTTGCAGCCCCTGGCCGGAAATGAAAATTTGTTTGTAAAACAGCAGCAATCCGATGGGAATAATGGCAATGCCAATATATTTGATGATGCGGTTGATCCAGGTCATGATTTCAGAGTTTGGCTTTTTAAAATATTTAGCCTCGTTGGTAATTTTCGCAGCGTAGTTTTCTCTGCCGACATGCTCTACCCGCGCCAAGCAGGAGCCCGCAACGACAAAACTGCCTGAAAGCAGCAGGTCGCCCGGCTTCTTGGCAACAGGTTCGCTTTCCCCGGTGACAAGCGATTCATTGATCTCGCATTCCCCCCGCAGAAGCAGACAGTCGGCACAAATTTGGTTGCCGCTCTCCAGTGCCAAAATATCATCCAGAACAAGCTCTTCCTCCGCGTAAGGGGCGTTCAGGGTGCGCCCGTCTGCCGTAACGGGCAGCGGCAGTACGACGACCATACATTTTTCGGCTATTTCTTCCAGAGTGGCCTGACGGACGCTGTCGTTCAAAGGAAGATGATCAAATCCCCAGGCGTAAACGGAATATCCATCTCCAGCTATAGATTCCGCAAGAGCGGCCTGCCTTCGGTCGCCGCCTATGACGCCGAAGCTGTTTATATCAATCATAGTATCCCATACCTTTCATATATGTGTAGGGAGAAGGAAAATCCTCCTCCTTTTGCCATAGTATGGAATTTTGGAACGGGATGTGAACGCGGATACGGCTTCTATCCCGGCATTCCGTCCTATCTCTCCGGAACCATGCCCGCCGCCCTGTCTCCTGCCGCCCCTGCAGGAAATTCTATTGCAATTCCGGCTAAAAACGGGTAAAATGAAACTGTATCGTTACGGCGTTCTTACGTTTTCCGAATGGAACCTGAAATCCCTGAGGATATGTGAAATCAGCCCCTTGAGGCGTGAATTATAAGGAGTGTTTACCACAAATGACAGAAAACGATCTGCTTTCAAAGGTCAAGCATGTTCACTTTATAGGCATCGGCGGTTCTGGTATGTGCCCCATTGCGGAAATTCTCTATCATCAGGGGTATACTGTGACAGGTTCCGATATGAACGAATCTGAAACCCTCAGACGCATCCGCTCCTGTGGGATGGACGTGGTCGTAGGCCACGACCCCAAAAATGTGGAAGGAGCCCAGCTGGCGGTCTATACGGCTGCCGCCAGACAGGATAATCCGGAGATCGTAGCCGCCAAAGAAAAAGGGATCCCCACCATAGAGCGTTCCGTCATGCTGGGAATGCTCATGGCACGCTACCCTCAGTCTGTGGCCGTATCCGGCACCCACGGAAAAACCACCACCACAGGCATGATCACTCAGATCCTTTTGGAAGGCGGGATGGATCCCTCCGCTGTGATCGGCGGGAAGCTTCCCCTCACCGGAACCAACGGCAGAGCGGGAAAATCCGGCGCTATCGTCTGCGAAGCCTGTGAATATGTGGATACCTTCCTGCAGCTTCACCCTTACATTTCCGTCATTTTGAATGTGGACTCCGACCATTTGGATTATTTCAAGAACCTGGAAAATATCATCCGTTCCTTTCATCAGTTTGCCCGGCAGACCAGAGGACTTCTCATCGTCAACGGCGATGATGCGAACGCCATGAAAGCCGCAGAGGGTATTGACAACGCCCGTATCGTGACCTTCGGCCTGCAAAGCTCCAACGATTACAGTGCAGGCGATATCACAGACGAACCTAAGGCCCTGGAGCAATTTTCCGTCATGAAAAACGGTAAAAAGCTCTGCAGCGTTTCTCTGAGTGTGCCTGGGCGGCATAACATTTTGAACGCCCTGGCCGCCTTTGCCGCCGCCGACGCTCTGGGGGTGCCCGCTGAAACCATCGCGAAGGCCATCCACTCCTTTACCGGAGTGCACCGCCGCTTTGAAATCAGGGGTAAATACAACGGCGTCACCATAGCCGACGATTTTGCCCACCATCCCACAGAGCTGGAGGCTACCCTCAAGGCCGCCATGCGCATGGGCTTCCGGCAGGTGTGGGCCCTTTTTCAGCCTCATACCTACTCCCGCACAGCCATGTTTCTGGATGATTTCGCACGGGTGCTCTCCATCCCCGATCACGCCGTTCTCTCAGAGATTCTGGCCGTTCGGGAGGAAAACACCTACAACATCTATACCAAAGATTTAGCGGAAAAGATTCCCGGCAGCGTTTGGTTCAACACCTTTGAGGAAATGTGCGCATATACCATGGAGCGCGCGCAGCCAGGAGATCTGATCCTCACATTGGGCGGCGGGGATATCTATAAATGCGCCGATATGCTGGTGGAAAAATACGGGAAGCTCTATCCCGAAGATTGATCTCCAGCCAGAGGCCGGCGGCGGTATAGCTGTAAACCTTCATTTCGCCTGAAAAAGGCCGGGCTGCAGCCCGGCCTTTTTTCTCTCTGCGAGTTGGAATTCCCTTCAGCGCATATCTGCCCGCTGAAGCGAAACGGTCAATAGTCCATACCGAAAGGT
>URRG01000280.1 GCA_900550095.1 uncultured Oscillospiraceae bacterium | reverse complement strand
CCTTGGGGCCGGAAGCCCTTACCCGGCCGTCTGCGATTACAACGATCTCATCGGCAATGGAAAGGATCCTCTCCTGATGGGAAATCACCATAAGGGTGCCGCTCCCCTGACGGCGCAGATCCTCGAAAGTTTCCACCAGACGAGAAAAGCTCCACAGATCGATGCCCGCCTCGGGCTCGTCGAAAATAGAGAGCTTCCCTTTTCTGGCCAGCACCGTGGCGATCTCGATCCGCTTGATTTCGCCGCCGGAAAGGGCGGCCGTCAGCTCGCGGTTCACATATTCGCTGGCGCAGAGACCCACCTTGCCCAAAAGCCCGCAGAGCTCCGTTTCTTCCAGGCTTCCGCCTGCGGCAAGCTCCAAAATATCTCTGACAGTCAGCCCCTTGAAACGGACCGGCTGCTGAAAGGCATACGCGATCCCGTGCCGTGCCCGTTCCGTCACATCCATTTTGGTCATATCCCTGCCGTCAAAGAGGATCCTCCCTTTAGAGGGATTTTCCAGGCCCGCAATCAGTTTGGCGAGAGTGGTTTTGCCGCCGCCGTTCGGGCCGGTAACGACGATCAGTTTCCCATCCTCTACCGTCAAATCCACATCTTTAATGATTCCTTCCCCGTCCGGGAGCTCCCAGGCCAGGTGTTCCAGTTTCAGCATACCATACATTCCTTCTCTTTTTCCTCCGGCCCGTTTCCGGGACGGTTATTTTATCCCTGTACTTTTCAGGGCGCGCATGGCGTTCAGGATCGCGATCACAGAGACGCCCACATCCGCGAACACCGCTTCCCACATGTTTGCCGCGCCCAGCGCTCCCATAAGGAGCACTATAGCCTTAACAGCCAGCGCGAAAACGATATTCTGGCGGACGATCCTTCTTGTCTTTTTAGAGATACGAATAGCGGCGGCGATTTTAGAAGGCTTGTCGTCCATCAGCACGATATCCGCCGCCTCAATAGCCGCGTCGGAACCCATCGCGCCCATAGCGATACCGATATCCGCCCGGGAAAGAACAGGAGCATCGTTGATGCCGTCGCCTACAAACGCCAGCTTCCCCTTGGGGGACTTCCGGCTCAGCAGACGTTCCACCTGCTCCACCTTGCCGGCAGGCAGAAGCTCCGTATGGACTTCATCCACATGAAGCTTTTCTGCTACAGCCTCGCCTACGGCCTTTGCGTCTCCCGTAAGCATAACCGTTTTCCGGACTCCCTGTTCCTTCAAGAGGGAAACGGCCTCGGCAGCGTCGGGCTTTTCCTCGTCGGAAATCACCACGTGCCCCATATACACGCCGTTTACAGCCACATGGACAGTGGTTCCCACCCGATGGCAGGGATGCCAGGAAACGCCGATTTCCTCCATCAGCTTATCGTTGCCGGCGCAGACGGTCTTCCCGTCCACAACCGTGCGAACGCCTCTGCCGGAAAGCTCTTCCGTTTCTCCCACCCGGGAGGAATCCACATCCATGCCATAGGCCTCCCGAAGAGAACGGGAAATAGGATGGTTCGAATAGCTTTCCGCAAGAGCAGCCAATTCGATGAGCTCATGCTCAGAACAAGCGTCCGGATGAATAGCGGTCACATTGAAAACGCCTCTGGTAAGCGTTCCCGTTTTGTCGAATACCA
Source organism: uncultured Oscillospiraceae bacterium (assembly GCA_900550095.1). Classification (GTDB taxonomy): domain Bacteria; phylum Bacillota; class Clostridia; order Oscillospirales; family Acutalibacteraceae; genus UMGS1264. Next base: position 2,315 of record URRG01000280.1, on the reverse strand, counting down.
CGATCTCTGTATCCGCCAGCGTTTCCAAATAATTTCCGCCTTTGACCAGGATACCGCAGCGGGAAGCCCCGCCGATGCCGCCGAAAAAGCTCAGGGGCACAGAGATCACAAGGGCACAGGGGCAGGAAATAACCAGGAAGATCAGCGCCCTGTGGATCCACTCCGCCCAGCCTCCAAAGACAAGGGAAGGCACGACCGCTAAAAGGAGAGCGGCGATCACCACAGCCGGGGTATAATACCGGGCAAACTTTGTGATAAAGTTCTCCGCCTTCGCCTTTTTACTGGCCGAATTCTCCACCAAATCCAAAATTTTCGATACGGTGGATTCTCCGAAGTTCTTTGTCACCCGAACGCGGAGCAGACCGTTCTGGTTGATGCAGCCACTGATGACATCGTCGCCCGGCTCTACATCTCTGGGAAGAGACTCACCTGTAAGCGCCGCCGTATTCACCGTGGAAGCGCCCTCCAGTACCACGCCGTCCAGGGGGATCTTTTCCCCTGGACGGATGACGATCACATCTCCGATTGTCACCTCGTCGGGATCCACCTGCTCTATTTTACCACATCGTTCGACATTTGCATAGTCCGGACGTATATCCATAAGGGATGAAATCGACTTTCGGGAACGTCCTACCGCATAATCCTGGAACAATTCACCCACCTGGTAGAACAGCATGACCGCCACACCCTCTGGAAATTCCCCTGTAGCAAATGCTCCTACTGTGGCCAGCGCCATCAGAAAATTCTCATCGAACACCTGGCCGTGGGCGATATTCCGCAGAGCCTTCCACAGAACATCCCATCCTATGATCCCATACGGCACCAAAAATGCCAAAAGCCTCCACGGCATCTCAAGCGGCAGCAAAACAACCGTGATAAATGCAGCCGCACACAGAAGTATGCGGACCAGCACTTTTTTCTGCTTCCTAGTCATAGCTTCGTCTCCCTTACCGAATAGTCAAGTGCGCCTCTCTTCTAAAAATTTGGAAAAACAGAAGGTCTCTTCATATTTTTCAGAGAAGGATTCTGCAATCCGGCTCCACCTTACGGCAGGTCTTCACCACTTGCTTCATAATATCGTCAAACCGGGATTCTTCCGCCGTTATAGTCAGCTTTTGCATAAGGAAGCTCACCGACGCATCCTCCACGCCGTCGATCTTCTTGATAGCGTTTTCCATTTTCTGAGCGCAGTTGGCGCAGTCCAGGTCTTCAAGCTTATACACTTTTTTCATTATGAAACAGCACCTTTCCTATTATATTTTGTTTGTAAACCGCCGCGGCGGAAATACACGTTTTTCAGCTCATTCGCTCACATGCTCCATACCCTGACCCAGAATGCTGCGTACATGGTTATCCGATAAGGAATAAAAAATATTCTTTCCCTCCCGGCGGAATTTTACCAACTTATTATTTTTCAGCACTCTGAGCTGGTGTGAAACGGCCGTCTGTGTAAGGCCCAGAAGCTGTGCCATATCACAGACGCACAATTCGGCTTCAAACAGAGCATATAAGATCTTGATGCGGGTGGAATCCCCAAACACCTTGAAAAGTTCAGCCAGATCGTAAAGGATTTCATCCTGGGGCATCTCGCTCGTTACCTGTTTGACAACGTCCTCGTGCACATACAAATATTCGCAGCGCTCTGCATCCGTATCGATCACGACGCCTTCACATCCTCTCATATGAATATCTGTTCATATATTATATCATTTATCTGCATCTGTCAACTTTTATTTTAATCAGCATATTATATAAATTATAATATGTAATAACTATTATTTTATAAAAATAGATCAACGCCCAACTTTTCTATACTGAATCTACCATTTGTGCATTGTATAGAAAACTTGCAGAATATATAATATTCACATATAAATTACACTTTTTCGTTCACTCTTTAGCAAAAGGTAAAAAGCAAAAACCGTCCCATTTCATACAGAAATCCAGACGGTTAAATAAAGTGTTTTTTCTGATCAAAATGAACGAAAAAGTTGTAGATAAAAATTCCAGTGCAAAGAAAAGGAGGCAGCGCAATGAAAAAGATTCACCTGAAACAGTTTGGAGCCGCCTGTATGGCCGGCGCTATGCTGTTTGCCGCAGGATGCGGCAACACCGGAAATGTTTCTTCAGATCCACAATCCGGAGGAGGAAGCAGCGAATCCTCTAATTTCAATGAATCCGGGTGGCCTGTGGTCAATGAAAAGGTCACGCTGAAGGTTTACGGCCCGCGCAACAGCAACTCCTATGAAGATTGGAACGAATACAAGCTCATTCAGCAGATGGAAGCGGAAACCAACGTCCATCTGGAGTGGGAG
>URRG01000279.1 GCA_900550095.1 uncultured Oscillospiraceae bacterium | reverse complement strand
CTATCAATCTGAAAGACTTTTATCCGTGGTACACCCACGACGAATACATAGAGGTTTCCGATGAAGTGGCTGACGAACTCCGGGCAAGCAAACAGATCGCCATATAGTTTTGAAAATAAAAAATGCGAAGTATCACCAACAGACCTTTCCAGATCCTTTAATGATACTTCGCATGGTCCGAGTGTGATTATAGGATCTAGTGTTGTCAACATGGTCGGTCAGAGGATATAACTTTAAACATCATATCATGAAAGGATTTCGAATTCCACATTCTTAGGATACACAACATCGGACTCGTGTGGCCAATAGAAGAAAAATGTTATATCGCGTACATTTTGATTTGGATCATTACGAGCAGGAATGAGTTGGACTTTTTTGTTGCTTTGAGTCCATCCAAGTGCTACGATTTTCTTTATCGTTTTTATCTTATGCGATTCTGGCGCATCGGCATCAAATTGAACCCTGATTTTCTTCACATGCTCATCCTTCTTTCTGAAAATTAAAATTAGCATCACTTATGCTTATACTGATAATAGCACAAGGAGAGCAAAAAGAAAACTATGTTAAGTAAAACAAAAAGTCGAAACTTGCCATTCAACAAGTTTCGACTTTGGTCCGAGTGGCGAGACTTGAACTCACGGCCTCTTGACCCCCAGTCAAGCGCGCTACCAACTGCGCCACACCCGGACAACGATAGTTATTTTAGCACAGTGTTTTTGAAAATGCAATACCTAATCTCAATTTTTTTCAAAAAATGTATCTTTTCTGGAATGTGCTGCTTTATGCAGGGGAAAACTAAGATGAAAATTCCGGAAAGGTGGGGACGATTTTGCGCGGATGGAAAGGAAAGGCGGTCATGTTTTTTGTGTTCTGCCTCATGACGGCTGGTGCCACGGGACTTTTTTACTGGGCAATGGAAGACCCGGCCCTATCCGGATGGACGCGTTCTCTCTTGGAAAGTATCCCTGCATTCGGCGGTACGGCCGGACAGGCGGAGGAACAGCAGGCCCTGGCTCCGGTGGAGTCGGAAAAGGAGCCGCTTTGGATCGTGAGCAGTTCTTCCCCAGAAAGCTCGCAGGAAAATTCGCAGGGAGGTGGGGAAGAAGATATATACCCCTGGAATCTGTTTCTGATTGGGCCAGGCAATCCTCTTCCGGAAGAATGGGAGCAGGTGCTTATTTCCTTTCAGGGAATAGAGGTGGATTCCAGAATCTTGCAGCCGTTAAAGAATCTTATGTATGCCGCCCAAAAGGATGGCGTATATCTTTCTTTATATAATGGGTATACGGAACCGGAGAAAGCGACGCAGTCTTCAGAAAATGGCCCTTCTTCCTTTGAGAGCGGAGAAAATTCTACTACGGTATCCTCTTCTCAGGTGGAAGACAGCCGGATACAAACGAGTTCTCCCATATCTGAGAAAAATCTTCCTTCAGAGCAAAGTGAGCACGCTACGGGGCTTTCTGTGGATTTTTCCGGCTCACCAGGGGAGTTTTTCCAGAGCGAGGAATATATATGGCTCACGGAAAACGCCCCAAAATACGGATTTGTGCTCCGATACCCCTGGGGAAAGGAGGAAATAACAGGAGTTTCTTTTGCTCCGCAGCACTTCCGCTATGTGGGGAAGGAGGCGGCTCTGGAGATGGAGGAAAAGGGGCTTTGTCTGGAAGAATACAGGGAAAACTACAGAGAGGCTGTAGAATCCGGCGGATAATGGGCGAAGGGAGCCGAAAAACTCTGGGAAAAGGTTGAATTCAAGGCAGGTTTTCCGTATAATAAAAGAATCAATTCAAGGTAATCGAGGGATAGTATGGATAACAGAACAGTTCGGACCAGATTTGCCCCCAGCCCCACCGGCTTTATGCATGTGGGAAATTTGCGGACAGCCTTATACGAATATCTGATCGCCAAATCCATGGGCGGTTCCTTTGTGCTGCGTATTGAGGATACAGATCAGGAACGCAAGGTGGAGGGTGCCGTTCAGGTAATTTATGACACTCTGCAGCAGGTGGGCCTCAGCCATGATGAGGGCCCGGATGTAGGCGGCGAATATGGCCCCTATGTGCAGAGTCAACGGAAGGGGCTCTATCTGCCCTATGCGGAGCAGCTGGTGCGGGAAGGAAAGGCGTATTACTGCTTCTGCACTAAGGAGCGCCTCGATTCCCTCCACGGGGAGGACGGCCTCGGCGGCTATGACAGGCATTGCCGCGATCTTCCTGCAGAAGAAGTACAAGCTCTTTTAGAGAAGGGAATCCCCTATGTGATTCGCCAGAAAATGCCTATTGAAGGCTCTACAACATTTCATGATGCCGTATATGGGGATATCACCATAGAGAATACCGAGCTGGAGGATCAGATCCTTATTAAATCGGATGGGTATCCTACATATAATTTCGCCAATGTGATAGATGACCATTTGATGCACATCACCCATGTGGTGCGGGGGTGCGAGTATCTGACCTCCACCCCGAAGTATAATCTGCTCTATGAGGCCTTCGGCTGGGAGGTTCCCGTTTATGTGCATCTGCCCCTGATTATGGGTAAGGATGCAGAAGGGAATGTTTCCAAGCTTTCCAAACGGCATGGATCTACAGGCTTTGCCGATCTGGTAAAGGAAGGGTATCTGCCGGAGACCATCGTGAACTATATCGCCCTTCTGGGCTGGTGTCCCAAGGAAAATAGGGAGCTTTTCACCCTGCTGGAGCTGACGGAGGCATTCTCAATCGATGGAATCAGCAAATCCCCCGCCGTATTTGATTATGACAAGCTCAACTGGTTCAACGGGGAATATATCCGCGCCATGAGCCAGGAGGCTTTTATCGAAAAGGCAATGCCCTATTTCCGGGATGTGTTCCCAGAAGGGGAAAAGGATTGGAGCGTTTTGGCAGGGATTTTGCAGCCCCGTGTTACGAAGCTTACGGATATTCCTGGTCTTCTCTCGTTTTTCCGGGAGCTTCCGGAATATCCGGCAGAGTTTTTCATCAATAAAAAGAGCAAGACCAATCTGGAAAATTCCGGCGTTATGCTGCAGGCGGCTATTGAGCTTTTGGAGGCTCTGCCTCAATGGAAGCTGGAGGATATCCATGAAAGCCTGATCAGCCTTGCCCAGAAGCTGGAAGTGAAAAACGGCACCTTGCTCTGGCCGGTTCGCATTGCGGCGGCGGGCGTCCAGGTAACGCCGGGAGGAGCTATGGAGATTCTTACCCTTTTGGGGAAAGAAGAGGCTCTGCGTCGGCTGAAGCTGGGCCTTGCAAAACTGAGCTGAGGAGGAAAGACCATGAACGATACAGTAAAAATTCCTGCAGAGCCCGAGGGCGGCTGGGGGAATTTTATCCATGAGTTTGTAGCTGAGGATATAGCTCCTGGTGGAAGATATGAGGGAAAAAAGGTGCATACCCGTTTCCCGCCTGAACCCAACGGATATCTGCATATCGGCCACGCCAAGGCCGTCTGCATCAATTTCGGCACCGCGGAAAAATTCGGCGGTCTCTGTAACCTTCGTATGGACGACACGAACCCTACAAAGGAAGACGAGGAGTTTGTGGAGAATATCAAGAGCGATATCCGCTGGCTGGGCTTTGATTGGGGGGACCGGTTCTATTATGCTTCCGATTATTTCGAGAAAATGTATGAGCTGGCAGTACAGCTTATTCGGGACGGATACGCCTATGTCTGCCAGCTTACACCGGAAGAGGTGCGTCAGAACCGGGGAGATCTCTCCACCCCTGCGGTCAGCCCTTATCGCGATCGCCCTGTAGAGGAAAGCCTGGATCTCTTCGCGCGCATGCGCGCCGGTGAATTCGAGGACGGCGCTATGACGCTGCGGGCTAAGATCGACCTCGCTTCCGGCAATTTCAATATGCGCGACCCGGTCATCTACCGCATCAACCATTCCAAGCATCACCGTACTGGGGATAAGTGGTGTATCTATCCCATGTATGACTATGC
>URRG01000278.1 GCA_900550095.1 uncultured Oscillospiraceae bacterium | reverse complement strand
GCCTCCTCCGCCAGCGTATGCTCCAAATTCCGCAGGGCCGCCTCAAGCCTCACCTTATCCTCCTGAGCCGTAGTAAGCTCTCCTTTAGCAGCCGCCAAAGACGCTTCCTCCCGGGCTGCTTCCTCCCGGGCCGCCTTTAAAGCGGCGGATGCCTCCTGCTCCTTCCTTTTGAGGGATTCCGCTTCCGCCCGGAAACGCTCGATTTCCGAAGTCCGGCTCAAAAGGCCGGCATTCCGGTTCAGGGAACCGCCCGTCAGAGAACCGCCTGCATTGACCACCTGACCGTCCAGCGTGACGATGCGAAAACGGTATCCGAACCGGCGGGCCATGGCCACCGCGCTGTCCAAATCCTCCGCAACGGCAATACGGCCCAAAAGAGATTCCAGGATGCCTTTGTATTCCGGTTCGCAGCGGCAGAGCTCCCCTGCCAGCCCCACAAAGCCGGGGCAATCCTCAAGTCCTTGTTCCTGAAGGGTCCGGCCCCGTATGGTAGAGAGAGGCAAAAAGGTGGCCCTGCCGGAATCCCGCTGCTTCAGAAGCTGGATCGCCCGCTTTGCGTCCTGCTCCGTATCCACCACTATGTTCTGCATGGCGGGCCCCAGGGCGATTTCGATCGCTACAGCGTATTCCTTGGGGGTGCGGATCAGCCGGGAAACAGGACCTCTCACACCGGAGAGGCTTCCTCTGTTTACTTCCCGCATGACGACCTTCACGCTTTGGGAAAAACCCTCCAGATTCCGTTCCAGTTCTTCCAGAAGACGCGCCCTGCGGGAACGCTCTTCTGCGTCCAGATGGAGCTTTTCCACATCTTTTCTATATTCTTCCGCCTTCCGGTTACGGCTTTCAAGACGCATCCCATATCCCTGCACCGTATTGCCCAGCGCCCGGATCTTTTCCTCCGTCTCCGCAAGCATAGCGCTGTAATCCTCCCGCTCCCGCAGCGCTTTCTCCTGCCGGGCATTCCGCTCCTGCAGGGAGGCGCGGATGGTTTCCTGCCTGAGGCGGATCTCCTCTATGGACGTGGAGGCTGCGGAAGCCTGTATCCGGGCCTCTGTGGAACGGGATGTAAGAATGGAAAGCTCCCGGGAATAGTCGGCGATTTTGCCGCCGGTCTCGCTCATATGCAGCCTGAGCTCTGAAAGCTCCTGTTCACAGAGTCTCACATCTTCCTCCCGGGCCTGGATCTCTTCTGACTTTTGGCTGATCTGCCCCTGTTTTTCCCCAATCTGCCCGTCGATGGCCTCCCCTGAAGAAGCGGACTGATCGATCTCCTTCAAAAGGCGTTCCACCGATTCTTTATTATGGAAAATATCGTTTTCCAGAACGGATACCTCGCCGTCCTTCCGGGCCGCCGCTTCCTCCAGCCTGGCGATCTCCTGGCGCGTTTCATCCACCCGGGCTGTGCATCCGGCGCTCTCCGTATAGAGCCGGTCAATCTCTCCGTCTATCCGGTCAATCTCATCCTCCGCCTGGGAGTGATCGTTTTTGGCCACCAGAATCTTATCGTCCTGCTCCCGGAGCACACGGCCTGACTTTTCCAGCGTATGGAGCCACAGGCCGATTTCCAGCGTACGCTTTTCCCCGGCAAATTCCAGATACTGCTGGGCCTTCTCCGACTGGATACGCAGGGGCTCCACCCGTTCTTCCAGCTCGGAAAGGATATCCTGCAGGCGGAGGAGGTTATCTTCCGCCTTCTGCAGCCTGGATTCCGATTCCTGCTTGCGGTACCGGTAACGGGAAATGCCCGCCGCTTCCTCAAACACCTCCCGCCGGTCCTCACCTCTGGCGGCCACGATGCTGTCGATCTTGCCCTGCCCCACCATGGAATAGCCGTCCCGTCCAAGGCCTGTATCCATAAACAGGTCGTTGATATCCCGCAGGCGCACATTCACCTTATTCAGCAGGTATTCGCTCTCTCCCGAGCGGTAATACCGGCGGGTGACAGCCACCGTATCGTTGTCAAAGGGAAGCTGCCGCTCGGAATTGTCGATGGTGAGCGTCACCTCTGCAAACCCCTGGGCCTTTCTTCGAGGCGTACCGTTGAAGATCAGCTCCTCCATTTTATCACAGCGCAGGGAACGGGTGGATTGCTCCCCCAAAACCCAGCGTATAGCGTCGGAAATATTGCTTTTACCGCTGCCGTTGGGCCCCACCACGGCGGTGATGCCGTCGTCGAAGGAAAGCTTCGTTTTATCTGGAAAGGTCTTGAATCCCTGTATTTCCAGTGATTTCAGCCTCATATCGTTCCACCTTTCTCTTGCTGCCGCCTGCCGCCGTATTGTTCCTGTCTGCCGTTTCCTTCTCCTCTTCCTGAGAGAAGGAGGCCAGTATGCGGAATTCGCCGGTAGGAACGGAGTCATCCTGCAAAAACTCCACCCGGAACCCTGCTTCTTTCAGCGCCTGAAGATTCCGCCGCTTCTGCCCCAGCGCCTTCGAAACCATTTTGGGATTAACGGCGACCCTTACCGCCTCTGCGGCCGCCGGGCAGCGGCTTTCCGCGGCGGACAGAAGCCGGTCTAAAAAAAGGCGGCTTTCGCACAGCTCTCCCAAAGCGGGATGGTAAGCCCCCGCCAGCATATCCCGCCGCAGCTCCGGCGTATCGTGGAGCCCCAGACGGATCACCCGTATCCCCCTGTCTTCGAAAAATCCCAAAAGCTCCGCGCAGAGGGGAACCGTCTCTTCCAGCCCCGGAGGGATATATGCCCCTTTCTGATAGAGGCGGCCCAGTTCCGTGCCCCGCATCACCACCGTGGGATAGATCCGCACCGTATCCGGGCGAAGCTCCGCCAGTTTCCGGGCCGTGTATCGCGCTCCTTCTGCATCGTCCCCATAAAGGCCGGTCATCATCTGCAGCCCCAGGGAAAATCCTCTTTCCTGTATGCGGACGGATGCCTCCTCCACATCCCGGGCAGTGTGGCCCCGCCGGTTCAAGCGAAGCACGTCCTCCCGCATACTCTGGGCTCCCAGCTCGATGGAGCGCACGCCGTATCCCCACAGAAGGGAAAGAACGTCCTCCCCAACGCAGTCCGGCCTAGTGGAGATGCGGATACCCGAAAACAGGCCGCTCTCCACATACGGGCGGGCGGCCTCCAATAGGGAAACCATATAAGCGGGCTCTACGGCGGTAAAACTGCCGCCGAAAAAGGCGAGCTCCGCGCCGCAGCCGGGCCCCAGCGTTTCCCTGGCTCGTTCCGCCGCGGCCCTGACATCCTCCGGAGAAGGCTGTGCCGCCTGCCCCGTTATGCTTTTCTGATCGCAGAAGCTGCACTGGTGCGGGCAGCCGTTATGGGGCACAAAAATCGCCACGTTGGCATGCTTCATGAACTCAGTACCCCATGAGCTCAAGAGCTTCCCTGGCCGCCTGCTGCTCGGCTTCCTTCTTGCTGCGGCCGCCGCCCTTGCCGATCACATTGGAATTGAGATGGACCTCCACCGTAAAATGCTTATCATGATCCGGCCCGCTTTCCCCTGTGAGCACATATTCCAAAGCTTCCTCCGGGTTCTGCTGAATGATCTCCTGCAGCTTCGTCTTATAATCCCGGAACGTTTTCGGTTTCGCCGCTTTCGCCAGCGGCGCTACAAAGCGCAGAATAAACTTTCTCGCTTCCTCCATGCCGCCGTCCAGATAAATGGCCGCTATAATGGCTTCAAAGGCATCCGCCAGGATAGAAGAGCGGTTCCTTCCCCCGGAATTCTGCTCTCCGTGGCTCAAAAGCAGGTATTTCCCCACCCCAAGCTGCTTGGAAAAACCGCAGCAGGCTTTTTCACACACCAAAGCCGCCCGGTTGCGGGTAAGATCCCCCTCGGGAAGATCGGGATAGTTTTTAAATAGATAATCCGCCACCACGATCCCCAGGATGGAATCTCCCAAAAATTCCAGCCTCTCGTTGCTGCCCAGGCTCTTTTTATGCTCATTGGCATAGGAGGAATGGGTAAGTGCGTTTAGAAGATAGTTTTTATTTT
>URRG01000277.1 GCA_900550095.1 uncultured Oscillospiraceae bacterium | reverse complement strand
CTTAGTGGAGTTCCTCTGTGGCGTTCATTTTCAAAGCCCTGTAGCCCTGCTCATAGCTTTCCACAGCCTGGGCGGCCACATCGTCGGGCCTGTCCCCGCCGATCCAGCGGTATACTTTCAGCTTATCCCGGCAGCTTCCGCCCAAAAGCTCGTAAACGGGGGCGTTATAGTATTTGCCTTTTATATCCCAAAGCGCCTGGTCTATGCCGGAAATGGCGCTCATATGCTCCGGGCCTCCCCGGTAAAAGCCGGCGCGGAAAAAGGTCTGCCAAAGATCCTCGATCTTTCGGGGATCTTTCCCCAGAAAGTAATAGGAAAGTTCTTCCACTGCCGCCTTGACGGTGGCAGCTCTTCCCTCTACAATAGGCTCGCCCCAGCCGCAAATGCCTTCGTCCGTTTCGAGTTTCAGGAAGAGCCAGCGGGGCGCCACCGGATACAGAGAAAAATCTGTGATTTTCATATTGCTTTACCTCCCAGGACGCCTTCTGAAAGCGCCCTTCTGCAATTTTTGGATCTATGGCTGTTATATCACATTTTGCAGCTGCGGTAAACCGGCAAATGGGATAAAACTTTCCGCCGGATTTTGGACGCGAAAAATAAATAGGCTACAGCAGCCGTTTCTTTTTGAAAAACCAGAAGCAGAGAGCCACCACAAGACAGCTGAAGCAGATCACGGCGGGATAGCCATAGGCCCAGCGAAATTCGGGCATATTGGGGAAATTCATCCCATACCAGCCCACGATGAGCGTCAGAGGGAGAAAAATCGTGGTCACGACGGTGAAAACCTTCATGATTCGATTTAGGTTCAGCTCCAGGGAGGCTTCGTAGGCATCCTGCAAATGGATAAGGTTCTCACAGAGGAACTGCGTATTGGCGCTGAGCCGCGCGGTGCGGTCGGTGAATATCTTAAAGTAACGCAGGGAGTCCCGCCCGAAGATATCGTTCTCATTGGCCTGCAGGGAGGAGCCGATCTCAATGAGCGCTTCGTAATAGTTCCGGCGGGTCATCAGGTTGCTTTTGATCTGAAAGATTTTTCGGTTGATCCCTGCTGCGGTTCTGTTTTCCAGAAGATCCTGCTCTAACTGGAGGATTTGAGGCTCTGCCTGTTCCAGAACGGCGCCTCCGTCCTCAGTGAGGCATTCCAGGAAGCTGCTCACAGCCTTTTCCAGTGTGGCGGGGCCGTGGAGGCGTTCCAGGCTCCGCCGGAAAAGTGTCTCTGTGCTGTTGTCCTCATCCCGTATACGGATCATCAGAAACAGATCCTTTTTCAAAATAAAAGCTGCCTGATCTCTCGGGTTTTTTACATGCAGAATGTCCAATATGCTGAGAAAACCGAAGCTGTATTCGTCGTAGACTTCAAAGCTGTTGCGGAAATGGGAATAGTTTCTTTTGCATTCCCGGACGCAGATATCCGGCAGATGGAAAAGCTTTGCGCAGGTATCCAGCTCTGCAAGGGAGATATAGCAGGCTTTTACGGCGGAGGATGTCAATTCTTCAGCCGGGCAGGCGCGGGCTCCTTCGGAGTCCAAGGTATAATATTGCATAGATGTATCAGCGCCTCCTTTTGCGGACAGAAAACCGGTGTGACCGGCTTACAGACCGAATATGGGAAAAGCCCCGATCCCGTTGTGCGGGCCGGGGCACATTATGGCTCTAGTCTTCCAGCGTGATCTCGAAGAGCCGGGCGGTATTCATATCCATACGGACGGTGAGAGAACCTGCAGCGGGAGCGTAACTGTAGGCGCAGCCCTCATAGGAGGGATATGCGCAGCGGACAGCGGCTTTCTTTCCTGCGGCTTCAGGAATTTTCAGTTCACGGGCGGAATGCTCGCCCTCACGGCGCCAGACCCCCATATAGATTTTGTTCCCCCGGCGCAGGCCCAGGCAACTCCATTCGTCCCCGAAATGGGAAAGACCTATGGGCCAGAAGGGAAGAGCTTCCCGCAAGTCGGCGCGGATGGTCTTATAGTAATCCAGGCCTTCTTTGACCAGGGCTCTTCTTTCGGGGCTGATCTGGGCCAGATGGCCGCTCTGGTGCACACGCAGCAGGATTGCGTTCACCATGTTAAACACGACCTCTTCTGTGGTGCCTTCCAAAAGGGGATAGGACCAGACGGCCGCCTGCTCAGGAGTTAATCCTGTGGGAGCGTTGGCAGAAATGCTGGCATAGTTGAGGTAGTTTTCCTGATCGCTGGTGGACTGGATGCTGTAGCGCTTGAGCATGGCATAATCCATGCGCTGGCCGCCGCTGCTGCAGTTTTCGATCACCAGATCCGGGTAGCGGGCAAAGACGTCGTCCAGCCATTTGAGATAGGCGCGCTCATGCTGCAGGAGGCCGTCTCCGAAACTGTCTGCCTGATATTCAGTGCCGATTCCGGGCTCAATATTGTAATCCATTTTAATGTAGCCCACGCCGTATTCCTTCACCAGCCGGTCAATGACTTCGTTGGCGTGGTCGATGACCTCAGGATTGCGGAAATCCAGCTGGAAGCGGCTGCGGTCATAGACGCGGCGGCCGTGGCGGATAAAGAACCATTCATCGGGTACACGCTGAGCCTTTTCGCAGCAGATGCCCATGACCTCTAGCTCCAGCCAAACGCCGGGCACCATTCCTTTTTCACGGATATAATCGGTTACTTCTTTCAGCCCGTTGGGAAAACGCTCCTTGGATTCCTGCCATTCGCCCACGTTGTCCCACCAGTATCCGGGGGAATACCAGCCGCAGTCGATCACAAAATACTCGCAGCCCGTTTCTGCGGCGGCATCGATCAGGGGGAATTCCTTCTCGGTGGTGGGGTCGCCCCAGAGGCAGTTCATATAATCGTTGAAGATGATGGGCATTTTGTCGTTGTCCTCATTTTTCCGGCGGATCTTCCGGCGGTAGAGGGTTAACTGGCCCATGGAATCATCGAAGCCTTTGGCGGAAACCCCCACAGCGGCGGGGACGGTTTCAAAGCGTTCACCCGGCTGCAGAGTTTTGCTCAAGTGGGAATCCACCTCGGTGGGGCCGCAGAGCGTCACGTAGAGGTGACCGTTCTGGTCGCTGATTTCCCAGTTCCAGGAGCCGTTGTGCTCGATCTGCCAGAAAAGGCTGGTACCGCGTTCTTTATTTTCTAGGTATCCCATGGGAAGATACAGCTTTGTGGACCAATTCCCCGTGTTGCTGATACGGATAGTACGAGAGGAACGCATTTTTTTCTTATCCACCATGGTCTGGCTGAGCCCAAGCTCGGGGAGCGTAAAAGTGCGCCAGTTCAGCTCCTGCTGCCAGCCGTTAAAGGGAATGCGGAGTTCCATCTTTTCCTGCCAGGGGGAGACGCCTTCCTTATCCACACCGGTATAGTTGAAGGTAGAGATCATATCCAGCACTTGGGGCTGATTCCCGGCATTTTCCGCCACATTCCAGATCTGCATAATGGAAATGCCGTCGAAAAACTGCATATGCGTGGTGACGCGGATGCCGGTTTCTTCGTCAAAGGAGACGAATTCCAGCTTGCGGCCTTCCTCATTCCGGGAATCGCTGTGGCTTACATACTGCATTTTATAGCCGGGAGCCGTGACGATATATTTGTTGCCCATCCGTTCAGAGGGCCGGTCATGGCCCGGAACGTTCACTTCCACAAGGCGAAAGCCTTCCTTCGTCCCGTTGATGATATCGCTTTCCTGAAAGGGTTCAGCGCCGAAGTGCAGAAAGCGCAGAGTGCCGTCCTCTTCATTTTTTTCCAGTGTGAGATAGATTCCATTTTCATTAAGATCCCATCGCATCCAGTACATCCTCCTTATGTGGATCCTGCGCAATGTTTCGAAGAAGTCGTTTCCTTTCAACCATCTTTTTCGGAAGAGCGCAGAATACGTATTCCAATATACTCTATCGTAGCATACTTTCTCTTAATTGAAAAGGATTCCCCCAAAAAGAAAAGTTGACATTTTTAATACTATATAGTACTATCCTATATAGAGGCGAACGC
>URRG01000276.1 GCA_900550095.1 uncultured Oscillospiraceae bacterium | reverse complement strand
GCTGTTGGCGCTGGAGCGTGTGCAGGGGATGGTGGGGATGAACCGGAGGATTAACAGGAACCTGGAGAATATTATTTTTTATGATGGCGGCGGAAAACCGGACTTCGCTATGGCAGGCGCAAGAGATCTCACAAAAATGGACGAAGCTCTGGCTGCTGTGGAAGGACTTGTTGCGGAAATGCTGCAAAAATGATATGATACAGAAAAGGGACAGGCGGCCTGGACATTTGGAAGCGGGCCGCCCATACCTCTTTTTCGGAAGGAAAGGTATACTTCTATTCCGAAAAGTGAACGGTTCGAAAAGTTATACATAGAGATTGGCAGGTGAATGAAAATGGATTGTGTATTCTGTAAGATTGCCGCAGGGGAAATCCCCAGCAATAAAGCGTATGAAGATGAAAAGATCCTGGCTTTTTACGATCTGGATCCCCAGGCGCCGGTGCATATCCTGATTATCCCCAAGGAACATATAGGTTCCTGCGCAGATATCACGCCGGAAAATTCCGCCATAGTGGCTCATATTTTTGAGGTGGCTGCAAAGCTAGCCGAGGAGAAAGGCCTTTCGGAGGGATTCCGGATCGTTTCCAATGCGGGAAAGGATGGGGGCCAGACGGTGCCTCACCTTCATTTCCATCTTTTAGGCGGGCGGTCTATGGAATGGCCTCCGGGCTGATAGCTTTTTGAGATAGCGTAAGGCATTCGGCAGAGAACAGAGAAGAGGGAACAAAATGAGCGAGAATGAAGAGCGCAAATATTATCATATGACCATTGCGGGCTGTGAGAGAGATCTTCCCATCTGCCCCATCAGCGATACTATGGACATCGCCGGTTTTGTCATGCTGGGAGATGTGGAGATCACAGAAAAAACGGCAGAAGCCCTTTTAAAAAAGTGCCCGGAGCACGATATCATTGTTACGGCGGAGACAAAGGGAATTCCTCTTGCCTATGAAATGGCCCGCCAGGGCTGCGGCCGTTATATTGTGGCCCGCAAAGGGATAAAGGCTTATATGCGCAACCCCATTGAGGTGGAGGTGAAATCCATCACCACCGACCATGTGCAGAAATTGATCCTCGCGGAGGACGACTACAAGGGCGTTAAAGGAAAGCGCATCCTGATCGTGGATGATGTGATCAGCACGGGCGAATCCCTGGCTGCCATAGAAGAACTGGTAAAGGATGTGGGCGGCGATATCGTCGGCAAGGCCTGTGTACTGGCTGAGGGCGACGCTGCTGACAGAGATGATATCATCTTTCTGGAGCCCCTGCCTCTTTTCTTTAAAGAACCGCAGAAGTGACCATTGGGCTCTAGGGCCTGAAAGGAACAATTTGCTGAGGCAGGAGGCAGAGCGATGAAGCGGCCGTTGGCGTTGGTTGGATGTACATATCTGCTGGCGCTGACGGCCGCCGTTGCGCTTAAGGAGCTATCCCTTTATATGGGAGCGGCCTGCTTGTTTTTCTATGCGATGCTGCTCATTCTGAACCGGCATAAGCAGTTTCGCGTGGTGTCCCTTTCCCTTTTAACGGCGGCGATAGCCTTCGGGAGCTTTTACGCCTATACGGAGCAGTATGTGGATCCGCCCGCCGTCTATGCGGGCAGAACGGTTCATATTGAGGGAACCGTCTGCCAGGAACCGGAGTATGCGTCAGGACGCTACCGCTATGTGCTGCGGGTGGAGGGCGGGACTCTTCCCGACGTTCCCCAACGGTTTCAGATTCGGGTATACGCAAGGGAAAAGCTGGCCAAGAGGCCGGGAGACAGGCTTTCGGGGGAGATATCCTTCTATCTCCCGCCGGAAACCGGCGGGTTTGACAGCCGTTCCTCCCTTTTGGCGGACGGTATAGCCCTGTACGGCTCCTTTTCGGATGAAGAGGCTGTAAAATATGAAGAACGGCAGAAACCGGAGCTTTATTTTCTTCTCCTGGATGTGAGAAGAGAGCTGATCCGAAAAACTTTGGAGCTTTTCCCGGAGGATCATGGCCTGGTGAGGGCTCTGCTCCTGGGAGATGATTCCTCTTTGTCTGAAGAATTGCAGGAGGATTTCCGCGCCATAGGGGTTTCTCATCTTCTGGTGATATCCGGCTTCCATATGGCGGTGGTCATGCAGCTGCTTCTGCTGGTTTTAGGCTGGTGCATTCCTTTCCGGCGGCTTCGGTCCGGGATTTGCATGGCGGTGGTGTTCTGTTTTATGGGAGTGACCTGCTTTCTGCCCTCCGTATCCCGAAGCGGTATCATGTACCTCATAATGCTTTCCGGCCGTCTGTTTCTGCGTCGGGCGGATTCTCTCAATTCTTTGGGCTTTGCCGCGCTTCTTTTGATGCTGCAGAATCCATGGGCCGCCGCGGATATAGGCCTGCAGCTTTCCGTGTCCGCTTCTTTGGGGATGATCCTGTTGGAGCCCCGGCTGGAGCGGGCCATGCTTCCGGGTCGGGCAGAGGCTGTATGGGGAAAGAAGGGGATCCTACGGAAAGCGGGCAGCTCCCTGGTTTCGGTGCTCGCCGGCTCTATAGCTGCGTCTTTGTTTACCCTGCCTGTTTCTGTTCTGACCTTTGGAACGATCACACTGGCGGGGCCTGTGGCAAATCTGCTTCTCATGGCGCCGGTTTCATTATTGATCCAGCTTGCTCTTCCAGTGGTGGCGCTGAGCTTTATCCCCTATGTCCGGATTCTTCTGTTGCCTTTTGTCAGTCTCGTAAAGGTTCTATGCGGGTATGTGTATACAGTGGGAGGACTGTTGGCCGAAATCCCCTTTGCCAGGGCTCCTTTTTCGGGAAGAAAGGCGCTTTTCTGGATGGCCTGCTGCTTTCTGCTCTGCGGCATAACGGTGCTGATCATGCAAAAGCTGAGGCTTTTTCGGGCCACGGGGCTTTTGTGTCTCATCCTGCTTTTTGTCAGCCTGTTATCCTGGCAGATTCCTCTGCGGGATACGCCGCGTCTCATAGTGGCGAAGTCGGGAGGCGGCATATCCTCTGTTCTTCTGAAGGACGGTTCCGGGGCAGTGCTGGGCGGGGCAGGATATTCGGAAGCGCCCTTGAACCGGCTGCTTCTGTCTGAGGGAATTTCCGAATTGCAGGCTGTATGGGAACTTTCGGACCGCTATGAGGAGGCAGATAACCTGGGCGGAGTTTTGGCCCTGCATCCGGCAGAGTTCGTTGTGGCGGGGGAAGCGTCCCTTTCTTCCAGTGGGAAGCTTCTGCGTTCTCTGGAAAATGCGAAGGAAACCGCTCTGCTCTATGAAGAGGGGGAAGGCGCTCTTTTGGGCGAATGTCATATAGAGGCGAAGAATGGGTTTACACGCCTTACCTGCCGAGGAACCGCTGTTTTGTTCTGGCCGGAGGGGAGTGATGCGGAAAGGCTTCCCAAAGGGTGGGAATACAGCGATTGTGTTCTTTTCGAAGAACTGCCGGAAGAGCCGGCCAAGCTGCATCCGTCGTTTGCGGTCCTTTGCATGGACAGCCGGGCTCTTTCAAGGCTTCAGCCCCAGGATATACCGTATCCGGCGGCGGCAGCGGAAAACGGGACTATTGAACTTCGCTTCACAGGTGAGCGGCAAATTGAATGGAGGAGGGAATAGCATGCCTCAGGTAACGGAAACAGAATGGAAAAAACAGTTGGAAAAAGGGGTGCTCAGAGGGCTGTATTTTGTATATGGCTCCGAGAAATATCTGGTACAGCGCAGTGCGGCTCGGGTTAGAGAAAGAGCCTCCGCAGGGGCGTTTCCGGATTTCAATCTTCAGACGTTTGATGGAACCGAGTGCTCTGTGGACGAGCTGGCGGAGGCTGTGGAAGCTCTCCCTTTTATGGCGGAGGAAAAATATGTGCTGGTTTCCGATTTAGATGTGGAGGCCAGAAATGCCGGAGAGCTGGAGAAGCTCTATGCCTGCCTGGAAGATGTGCCGGAGAGCACGGTGCTGTTTTTCTATCTGCCCGGTCTTACGCCGGATATGAAGCGTTCTGCTAAGTGGAAGAAATTCCTTTCTACTGC
>URRG01000275.1 GCA_900550095.1 uncultured Oscillospiraceae bacterium | reverse complement strand
AAATTAAACGACAACAAAACTGTTGCGTACGCAGCCTAATTAGGCTGCCGTCTTATCCGGGAACACCACGGCCCGGAATAAGGCGTCGATGAGTGGTGAACGTGAATGCAACGCCGCCTTTGCTTGCGTCATGATTTAAGAGGCTACCGTGCTGCAGAACTTGCCGTTGGGTGCTGCAAAGCGGGAATTTTAAAACATCGGCTACACTCGTAGAAAGCTTTGGCAAGCGATTTTCGGACAGGAGTTCGATTCTCCTCATCTCCACCACAACAAACAAAACCGAACCATGTGCCGATTGGCGATGGGTTCGGTTTTGTTTTTATACTCGAAAAGTGAACTGTATTATACTAGGAGAAGCTGTAAGCACGCTAAGCTTACGGCTTCTTTTTAGCTTGTCTAATTGGAAGAAATCCTGTAAAATAGCAGTAGGATTACTTTAGAAATGGAGTATTAAGATGGAGAGAGCCGAATCCAATAGCTTTGAAAAGAAAATCTGGGACGCAGCCTGTGTTCTGCGGGGAAATATGGACGCTTCGGAGTATAAAAGCGTTGTCCTGGGGCTGATTTTCCTTAAATACATTTCTGACCGTTTCGATGAAAAATACCGGGCTCTTGTCGCGGAAGGCAGCGGCTTTGAGGAGGATATTGACGAGTACGCCTCCGAGGGGATCTTTTTTGTTCCGGCAAGCGCGCGCTGGAGCGTTATTTCCGCCGCGGCCCATACGCCGGAGATCGGCACGGTTATCGACGGCGCCATGCGCAGCATCGAAAAGGAAAACAAACGGCTCAAGGATGTCCTTCCGAAAAACTTCGCACGGCCGGAGCTGGACAAGCGCCGCCTGGGCGAGGTGGTGGATTTGTTTACCAATATTCAAATGATTGAGCACGGCAGCGAACGGGACATACTGGGCGGCACCTATCAATACTGCCTGCGAAAATTCGCCGAAAACGAGGGCAAGCTGGCCGGTGAATTTTTCACGCCCGAATGCGTGGTTAAAACGTTGGTGGAGGTGCTCCAGCCGTTCAACGGACGGGTGTATGACCCGTGCTGCGGCAGCGGCGGCATGTTCGTGCAATCTGCCAAATTTGTGGAGAACCACGCCGGGAATATCAATGACATCTCCGTCTATGGCCAGGATTCCAACCCCACGACCTGGAAGATGGCGCAGATGAACCTGGCCATCCGCGGCATTGACGCCGACCTGGGCAAATACAATGCCGATACGTTTTTTAACGACTGCCACCCGACCCTGCGGGCGGATTACATCATGGCAAACCCGCCCTTCAACCTTTCCAACTGGGGCGCGGATAAGCTCACCGGCGACGTGCGCTGGCAATACGGCATGCCGCCCGCGGGCAACGCCAACTTTGCGTGGCTTCAGCATATGATCTACCACCTGGCGCCAAACGGCCGCATGGGCATGGTGCTGGCCAACGGCTCGCTCTCCTCCCAGTCCGGCGGAGAGGGAGACATCCGGAAAAACATCATCGAAGCGGATTTGGTAGACTGTATCATCGCCATGCCCGCCCAGCTGTTCTATACGACGCAGATTCCCGTTTCCCTGTGGTTCCTCTCCAAGAATAAGAGGCAAAAGGGCAAAACCCTGTTCATCGACGCGCGGAAGCTGGGCACGATGGTCACCCGCAAGCTGCGGGAACTGAGCGACGAGGACATCGGGAAAATCGCGGACACTTACAACGCCTTTGCGGCGGGGACGCTGGAGGACGTGAAGGGCTTTTGCGCTGTGGCGGCGACGGAAGAAATCAAAGGGCAGGATTACATCCTCACCCCCGGCCGCTACGTGGGCATAGAGGAGCAGGCGGACGACGGCGAGCCCTTTGAGGAGAAGATGGCCCGCCTCACCGGGGAGCTGTCGGAGCTGTTCCAGAAGTCCCGCGAGCTGGAAAAGGAGATTCGGGAAAAGCTGGGGGCGATTGGGTATGAAGTGTAAACTTGCGGATATTGCAGAGTTTAACCCTAAAGAAACGATAAAAAAAGGAACTGTTGCAAAGAAAATAGCAATGGATAAACTCCAGCCGTTTTGTCGTGATATTCCTGAATACGAACTGGCTCCATTTACCGGAGGCACAAAATTCCGTAATGGGGATACCATTATGGCGAGAATTACACCTTGTCTAGAAAACGGAAAAACAGCAAAAGTCAATGTTCTGGGAACTGGAGAAGTGGGCTTTGGTTCAACAGAATTTCTCGTATTCCGAGCTAAAAAGAATATTACTGATGAAGACTATTTGTATTATCTAGTTTGTAGTCCTATTGTTCGTGACATAGCCATACAGTCGATGATTGGCTCGTCTGGCAGACAAAGAGTTCAGACAGATGTTATCCAAAATATTGAAATTGATTTGCCCTCCTTGGATGAGCAAGAGCGAATAGGTAAACTTTTACGTACCCTCGACGACAAAATCGAACTGAACGACAAGATAAACGAGAATTTACAGCAGCAAGCAAAAGCCATTTTTAAGGCGTGGTTTGTTGATTTTGAGCCTTTCGGTCGCTCTATACCGCCCGATTGGACAATATTAACGTTGGACGATGTGTCACAGATGGGAGCAGGCGGAGATAAACCTAAAAATGTATCATCTATTCAAACGGAAGCCTACCCATATCCAATTTATTCAAATGGATTGAGCGACGAAGGATTATATGGTTATACCGATACAGCAAGAATTAGCGAGGAAAGCGTAACCGTATCAGCCCGTGGTACAATAGGCTTTGTTTGTCTTCGCCATATCCCTTATGTCCCGATTGTGAGACTTGTAACCCTTGTCCCTAAAACTGATATTCTTTCTGCCAAATACCTATATCTATATCTTAGTCAGCTACACATCACAGGAACAGGGACTACTCAACAACAATTAACTGTTCCTGATTTCAGAAAAACCGAAATCCTTGTGCCGACTAAAGATATTGTAGACACTTTTACCGATATTGCCAATCCGCTTTTCGATAAAATGTGGGCAAATCAAGTGGAAAATAAGTACTTATCCTCTTTAAGAGATACTTTGCTGCCAAAGCTGATGTCTGGCGAGATTGATGTTTCCGACATCGACATTTAAGCCGCTAAATTATCGTTTATCCCCGATGAAAAAGGAGGCCTCCTTATGCCCTTCACCGAAGCCACCTATGAACAGGCGATCATCGAGCTGTTCGGGCAAATGGGCTATACTCATCTCTACGCGCCGGAGCTGGAGCGGGACTATGAAAGCCCCCTGCTGGATGCGGTGCTGCTTGACAGCCTTGCCCGCATCAACAAAAAGCTGCCGCCGGAGGCCATTCAGGAGGCCGCGGGCAAGCTGAAAAGCTTTGAGGGCGGCAGTCTCATAGAGAAAAACCGGGTATTCATGGACTACCTCCAGAACGGCGTCGAGGCCAAATACTTCGCCAAGGGGGAGGAGCACACCGCCATCGTTTACCTGCTGGACTACCAAAGGCCGGAGAACAACACGTTTCAGGTTGTCAACCAGTTTACCTACATAGAAAACGGCAACAACCGCCGCCCGGATATACTCCTGTTTATCAACGGCCTGCCGCTGGTGCTTATGGAGCTGAAAAGCCCGTCCAAGGATGAGGTGGGGGCGGAAAACGCCTATAACCAGATCCGCAACTACATGCAGGACATCCCCGCCCTGTTCATCTATAACGCCGTCTGCGTCATCAGCGACCTGTCCGCCAACAAAGCGGGAACCATCACCTCCGGTTTTGACCGCTTCATGGAGTGGAAAACCAAGGACGGCCGCTACGAAAACACCGCCTATGCGCAGTTTGACACCTTTTATGAGGGAATGTTCCAAAAGGAACGCCTGCTGGATATTCTCAAGAACTTCATCCTCTTCTCCGGCGACAGCCAGAAGCCGGCGAAGATTCTGGCGGGGTATCACCAGTATTTCGCGGTGCGCAAGGCGGTTCAAAAGGCCAAAACCGCCGCCGCCACCGATGGGAAAGGCGGCGTGTTCTGGCATACCCAGGGCAGCGGGAAATCCCTTTCCATGGTGTTC
>URRG01000274.1 GCA_900550095.1 uncultured Oscillospiraceae bacterium | reverse complement strand
TGTTGTTCGATGAGCCGACTTCTGCGCTGGATCCGGAGATGGTAGGCGAGGTGCTGCAGGTAATGAAGGAACTGGCGGAGGAAGGCATGACTATGATCGTAGTCACCCATGAGATGGGCTTTGCCAGAGAAGTGGCTACAAAAGTCCTTTTTATGGACGAAGGTCTGGTTATGGAGGAGGCCCCTCCTGCGGAGTTTTTCAGTTCGCCTAAGAATCCGAGGCTGCAGGAATTCCTTTCGAAGGTGCTGTAAGCGGACGGCATTGTCTTTGTAAATGTAGAAATCAAAATATATGCAAAAATAGACAGCCTGCATTGTGTAAAGCGGTTTAGCATTACATAATGCAGGCCTGTTTTTTGGGCTGAAAAATGGCTTTATGAAAAGGATAGAAGACGATGGTGTTGGAAAGTCTGTGCATGTTCTCTGCCGCTCTGTAAGAAATTGCAGAAGTAGGCTTTTTTGAGATCGTCTTTCAGGAAGCGATTGCTATTGTATAGTTTCAGCAGATATAGGTCTTGGAGGCCGTGGGGAAGAAGGTCCCTTCGTGCAGCTGTATGCAAAACCGCTGCAGAGCTTTGGTATAGCTCCAGAGTCGTTTATTGCTTTTTATATCAGATATATTCCGGTGCTGAAGGGCTGAAGGACTTTACAGCTGCTTTGCGGCATTCGCTGGTTTATCTAGGGCCGCTCGAAGAGATACAGAGCGGATGTTCAAGAAATTTTAATATTCGATGGATGGTTATCTCTTTGTATGAGGAGGGCAACGCATATTCTATTTCCTGTTATATGGATATATAATCCGGTATGATCATTCTGTAACGTGGTGAAAAGATAGAGAGCGGGAAAAGAATGTGAAAGTCTTACGCTGTGGAAAGGCGCCCATATTTATTTCAAACGCTCTGTCTGCCGCAAAGAAGAAAACGATGCCTTTTCCTCTGTTTTTTGCCGGCAGTACTCTGAAGGAGAAATCCCGAAATGCCGCCTAAACATACGCGAAAAGCAGAAAATATCCGCGTATCCGGTGGAAAGAGCCGCCTGCCCCGGCGTATAGCCATACTCTGTCATCAACTGACAGGCGCGTTCCATCCGGTGATCGGTGAGATACTGCTGGGGAGATTTTCCGGTCTTCTTTCGGAATAGGGAGCTGAAATAGGAGCGGTTCAGATTTAATTTCCGCGCCAGTTCCTGGATGGAGATTTCCTTCATATAGTTGCTTTCTATATAGGTTTTTGCTTGTTCCACATAGTCGGGGTCTCCGCTTTCCTCCTGTGTGATCTGAGAGAGAAGCTGATAGATTTTTCCACAGAGATAGAGCTCCCGCCCTTCCTTGAGGATCTCAGCTTCCAGCAGGGAGGAAAATATATGCCCGCAGCGGTTCGAGGTAAAAACGGATGCCGTCTGAAGCTTTTCCGGCAGAGGAAGGCCTGCGGTAAAGCCGATCCAGATGTATTCCCAGGGCTCCTGTTCGTCCGCCTGGTACTGAGTGACCTCGAAAGGGCGGATGACAAAAAACTGCCCCGCCCGCACGGGATAGCTCTTTTCACCGGAGCGGAATATGCCCCGTCCATGTACAACATAATGCAAAAGCCAATAAAATCGGACGGCTGGCCCGAACGCGTGGCCCGGGCGGCAGTCCTCCCAGCCGCAGATGACGGGGTTCACATCGCGCAGCTTTAAGTCGGTCAGCAGGATTTCTTTTTGCATCGGTCTTTCCTCCTGTATAGAACGGCGGTAAATTTGGTTTGGAATTAGCTATTATATAGACAACATTTTACCAAACTGTTCCCACACTGTGCAATAGGGTTTTGCTCCTTAGGATGCTATGATATGGAAAAAGTCCGGGAGGACCGGACGGTTACGGCAGGAGGATGTAAAATGAACAAAATCACATTTATGGGAGCGGGAAGCACTGTGTTTGTCCGCAATGTACTGGGGGACTGCATGTGCAGCGATGCCCTCAGGGATTGGGAATTTGCCCTTTACGACATCGATCCGGTGCGCCTGCAGGAAAGCTATGAGATCATTTCCGCCATGAACGAAACAAAGGGAGGGCACGGGAAAGTGACCGCTCACCTGGGGGTGGAAAACCGTAAGGAAGCCCTCCGCGGCGCGCGGTTTGTGGTGAACGCCATTCAGGTGGGGCTGTACGATCCCTGCACCATTATCGACTTTGAGGTTCCCAAAAAATACGGCCTGCGCCAGACGATAGGCGACACTTTAGGGATCGGCGGCATCATGCGCGCGCTGCGGACCATTCCGGTAATGGACGATTTTGCCCGGGAAATGGAGGAAGTATGCCCGGAAGCGCTCTTTCTCAACTACACCAATCCTATGGCTATGCTCTCCGGATATATGCAGCGGTATACGGGCGTCAAAACCGTGGGCTTGTGCCACAGCGTTCAGGTGTGCTCGGAAGGCCTTTTGAAGGAGCTGGGAATGGAGGATAAGCTGGAGGGCCGCCGCGAGGTCATCGCCGGCATCAACCATATGGGATGGCTTTTGGAACTGCAGGATAAAAACGGAGCAGATCTGTATCCGGAGATCCGCCGCCGCGCCAGGGAAAAGAATCTGGCGGCGCTGGCCGAGGGAGGAGAAAAGCATACGGATATGGTTCGGCTCGACTATATCCACCGTTTTGGGTATTACTGCACCGAATCCAGTGAGCACAATGCGGAATACAACATGTTCTACATAAAGTCCAAATACCCCGAATTGATCGAACGGTATAACATCCCGCTGGACGAATATCCCCGCCGTTGCGTGAATCAGATCGCAGGCTGGGCTAAGGAGCGGGATGAAATGCGCGCGACCCATACGCTGGATCATCAGCGCTCCAGAGAGTATGCTTCTTATATCATGGAGTCCGTGGTCACGGGGAATCCTTATAAAATCGGCGGCAATGTGCTCAACACAGGCAATCTGATCGAAAATCTGCCTGCGGACGCCTGTGTGGAGGTTCCATGCCTGATCGACGGGATGGGCGTGCATCCCTGCCATGTGGGAAGGCTCCCTGTGCAGTGCGCGGCCATGAACATGACCAACATCAACGTTCAGCTTCTCACCATCGAAGCCGCCGTCACCCGGAAAAAGGAACATATCTATCAGGCCGCTATGCTGGATCCCCACACGGGAAGCGAGCTGGATCCGGATACGATTGTAAAAATGGTGGATGACCTGATTCAGGAACACGGCGATTGGCTGCCTGCATACCGGTGACAGTCGGATTACGCAGCGGAAGTACTCTCTTTGGTGCTTTGCATGGTCTTTCCGCGCGGCGGTCTTTATGTAGCTGATTGTATAACAGGAAGAATACGATTATATGGCCGGTTCAGATTTCAATAAAAAGAAATCCGAACCGGCTCTTTTCTGTAAAAAACAGTGGGTATGCTCTGGTTTTTCCGAATGCGGTATACTTTTTGCTGGTAGCTGGTATAAGAAAGAGAAGATTTTTATGCTGTATCCAATAGAAGCCTGCGGCGGCACTGTGAACGGGAACCAAAGAGCTCCGGTAATTCTGTTTGGAATTACCGGAGCTCTTTTTTGGGATACAGTGATGTTCTTCAAAAGTGGAACTCTTCCAGGATATAACATTATAGAATAAAAAATGTTAATAAATTTCACAAATAATCAAAAATATTGAAATTTATTTGTAAACCGACGCTATAAAATCTTGCACTGCATACATATGCCCCCTACTTTGGAAACATAACGTTATAAAGTAAGGAGGTATATACAATGACAGTTGAAGAAGCAAGCAAAGTCATAGGCGGGAATCTCAAAAAGTTCAGAACTGCGATCCGCCGTTCTCAGCAGGCTGTAGCCAATGATATCGAATTCGGAGAAGCGCATTACAGGTCGCTGGAACATGGAGAGAGTAATCCGGAATTGAAAACCTTATGCAGACTGTGTACGTATTTCGGTATAGAGCTGAAGGATCTGGTCAGTCCCTGTGAAGAACTGACGCCGGCTGTTCTGAATTGGAAGCCGCCTAAGGAATGACAGGCTGAAACACAAAAACGTTCCCCTGTGC